>CAZSOB010000413.1:0-1550 GCA_964608155.1 uncultured Desulfobulbia bacterium | reverse complement strand
CCGCTCCACAGTAGCCCGCACCTGGGCAGAACCGGGACTTATGAAGAAATGGCTCATAGCCTTGATACCATGGGCCAGAGCCTGACGGGCTACATCCGCGGCACGGCCAATATCCTCATAGGAAGAGTTGGTACAGCTGCCAATTAGTCCAACCTTCAACTCTTCAGGATAATCTTTTTTCGCCGCCTCCTCTGCCATCTTGGTCAACGGCCGTCCCAAATCGGGCGTAAAGGGGCCGGCCACATAGGGGGTGAGGGTATCAAGATCAAGCTCAATTATCTTATCATAATATTTTTCCGGCTGCTCATAGACCTCCGCGTCAGCCCGCAGTTCATCCACGTGAGCCTCTGCCTCGGCCGCCAGCTCCTCCCGACCCGTGGCCCGCAGATAAGCCGCCATCTCCGCGTCAAAGGGGAAGATGGAATTGGTCGCCCCAAGTTCAGCCCCCATATTAGTAATAGTCGCCTTACCAGTGCAGCTCAAAGCAGCAGCGCCGGGGCCAAAATATTCCATCACGCAGCCGGTGCCGCCCTTAACGGTAAGCATCTCCAAGAGGCGGAGAATTACATCCTTGGGAGCAGCCCAGCCCCGCAGACTGCCGGTAAGTCTGACCCCGATCACCCCCGGCCAGGATAACTCCCATGGCATCCCGGCCAGTACATCAACGGCATCGGCCCCGCCGACCCCCACCGACAGCATCCCCAGACCGCCGGCATTGGGGGTGTGGGAGTCTGTGCCGATCAATAAACCGCCCGGAAAGGCATAATTTTCCAGAATAATCTGGTGGATAATACCGCTGCCCGGCCCCCAGAAGCCAATTCCGTATTTATTAGATACTGAACGTAAAAAATCATAAACCTCCCGGTTCTTCTCAACGGCCTCAGGCAGATCTTCATCGGCCCCATCCCTGGCACTGATCAGATGATCGCAATGCACGGTGGAGGGCACCGCCACCCGCACCCGGCCGGAACGTATAAATTGCAAAAGAGCCATCTGGGCGGTGGCATCCTGCATGGCGACCCGGTCAGGGTTTAAGTAAACATAGGTTTCACGGCGCTTCGGGGCCTCTTCCGGCAACTCATGAAGATGGGCCGCCAATATTTTTTCCGCCAAGGTCAAGGGTCTGGCAAAGAGCTCACGAGCCTGGGCCTGGCGTTTGCCCATACCATTATAAAAATCTGCTATCATCTTAAAATCACGAACCATTATTCCCCTCAATCATATACGCTTAAAGAAGCCGAACAGGCTCCTCATGACATTTAATAACAAAATTGGCCATATTGACTGCCAAATATGAGATTTGAAAATCTATCAATTTAAAGGCATAAGCACAAGCAAAAACAACAACTTCCTTTTTTCAGTCCCCAAATATGAATATTAAGATTTTGTTAAAAACCTGTTGACTCTAACTACTTTTTTTTCATAGAATTTTTTTATCCTGATTTGTTTTTTTTTAAACCGCTCGCACCGAGGCCATAATAATATGAATTTTTCTCTTAAACAACGCATAATCATTCCCCAGTTAATCATTATTTTTTTCCTGCTCGCGG
>CAZSOB010000412.1:0-1558 GCA_964608155.1 uncultured Desulfobulbia bacterium | reverse complement strand
CATTGAGGGCCGGGATGGCGTAACCGGCCAGACGGCCCTTCTTGTCACGCACGGCAATCTTATCCGGCAGCCCGGCCAATTCCTGAGCAGAGACGGTTGGCCGTTCCCATTTTTGCCGCAAATCCTTAAAAGAGGTAGTCGGCTTTTCCCCGCCCTTGAAGGTCAAAAGATCGGCAAAACGACGGCTTGCCTTGACCACCTTGCCGCCCTCGGCAAGCAGACAATAACGCATCATAAGATGATCCGGCAATTGCACGGCAGCAAGAACATTAGCGGCAATCCCAAGATTAACCTGCTGCTCAATCACAGCCGTTAGGGCGGTGTAAAACGGCCCCCGGCCAAATTCGAGCTGGGCCAGGGCTTTATCCGCCGTCTCATTGATGGGCACCAATTGTTTTCTCAGCCCCTTGGGCAGACCACGTAACACCTGGACAATTTTCTCCGGCAGCATACCCGGCACCAGCCAGTCAAAGAGCTCCGGCCGCAGGTGGGGCAGAATGGCGGCCGGAATATGGACTGAGACCCCGTCCGCCGCCGAACCGGGGGTGAATTTGTAGAAGAGATCAAGTTCAAAATCACCGGCCCGCATGGTCTTGGGGAATAAGGCCAGCTGGTCTTCATCGGCCTCGCTCTGGATAATATCCTCCCGCCTCATGAACAATACGCGACCCATATCCGGCAGCACCCGCCTTAGTTCGGCCAAATCCCAGACTAAAGAGGGCAGGCGCTCATCATAGAATGTATAGATCCGATATTCATCCACCAGGCGGCGCTGACGAACCCGGTTCTCCATATCCTTCAGAGAATCCACCAACTCCTGATTATGGCGCAAAAAATCATAATTCCCCTTGACCTGGCCCTCCACCAAAGCGGCTTGAATAAAAATTTTGCGGGCCTCCTCTGGTTCCACCGCCCCAAAATTTTTAGGGCGCCCGGCCTCGATTACCAGGCCAAAGAGGGTGACCTTCTCCTGGGCCACGACCGAACCGGTACTCTTGGCCCAATGGGGATTGCTGTATGAATAACGGCAGAGACTACCGGCCATGCTCTCTAACCAGCGGGGATTAATGGCGGCCACGGTGCGGGCGTACAGCCTTGAGGTCTCCACCAGTTCGGCGGCCATTATCCATTGCCCGCCCCGGCCAAACTGGCCGGAGCCGGGGAAGATCATTAACTCCTTGCCTTGGGCGCCCTGGTAGATATTTTTCGCCTTTTTCAGGGCGATATTCCGTAAAATACCACTTAACACCGCCTGATGGACGGCATCCGCCCTGACCTCGGCCACCCTGATATCATATTGGCCCTCTTCGTCTAAGGCCTGGCAGATCTGGGCGTAAATATCGCACCACTCCCGCATCCGCAGATAGGATAAAAATTTCTGGCGGCAGTATTTTCGTAATTTACTCTGGCTCTTCACCGCCTTGGCGGTGTGATGGTAGTTAGACCAGATGTTCAGATAGGTCAAAAAATCAGAACCAGGGGTTAAAAAACCGGCATGGGCGGCATCGGCCTCCTTTTCCCGGCCCGGCGGGCGCTGACGCGGATCCTGAATACTTAA
>CAZSOB010000411.1:0-1563 GCA_964608155.1 uncultured Desulfobulbia bacterium | reverse complement strand
TTATCAAGACTATTCTGGCGCATAAGGTTACCTATTCCTTTGGCTCCCCCGCCATTTGGCGGGTAATTGCCAATTTTTGTGAGACGAATAACATTCAACTGCCGAGTCTGAAGAAGGTTCTCATGGCTGGGGCGCCGGTATCCGGTGAGTTGATCGAGCGTATGCTCGCCACCCTGCCCGCCGACGGGGATATTCATATTCCCTACGGGGCCACTGAGGCCCTGCCTATAATCTCTATCTCCGGCCGGGAGGTGGTGAGCCAGACCTGGCCTCTGACTAAGCAGGGGCGGGGGGCCTGTGTGGGGCGGCCTCTGCCGGATACTGAGGTGCGGATTATGCGGGTGGTGGCTGGCCCGGTTACTGATTTTTCCGGTCTTCTGCTGCCGAGGGGTGAGATTGGTGAGATAATTGTTAAGGGTGAAGTGGTAACGAGGAGTTACTTTAATAATGAGCCGGAGACCGCCCTTGCCAAGATCAGGACGACGGACGGCCTCTGGCACCGCATGGGTGATACGGGTTATTTTGATGAGCAGGGCCGCTTGTGGTTTTGCGGCCGCAAGGCCCATCGGGTAATCAGCGGTGGGACGATTCACTATCCCATCTGCTGTGAGGCTGTCTTTAACCGGCATCGTGACGTTTACCGCTCGGCCCTGGTGGGAGTGGGGGAGGCGGGCAGGCAGCGCCCGGTTATCGTCGTCGAACCTCTGGGCCGGGTGAATAAGGTTAAGCTCCTCGCCGATCTGCGGCGTCTGGCCCAGGAGCATGGGCATACTAAGGGAATTAAGGATTTTTTGATTCATCCGGCATTCCCGGTGGATATACGCCATAACGCCAAGATATTTCGGGAAAAGCTGGCCGTTTGGGCCGAGGACATGATATGAGGGAAGAACTTTTTCTGGCCGGCGATATCGGCGGCACCAAGACCAATCTAACTATCTTTAGTCCGGCTCAAGGCATTCGTACACCCGTAGCCGCGGTTAGCTGCAAGAGTGCCGACTATAATGATTTTTCGGTTATGCTGCGGGATTTTCTAACCGGAGCCGGGCTGAAGGTTAAGGCCGCTGCCTTTGGAGTTGCCGGGCCGGTGGCGCGGGGCAGGGCTATGATTACCAAACTGCCCTGGACAATTGATGCCGCCCGTCTGCAAAGTGAATTCAGCCTGGATAAGGTCGTGGTGGTAAACGATCTCCAGGCTACGGCCCACGGTATTCCAGTCTTGACGGCGGCTGAATTAATCACCCTTAATCCCGGTCGTGAACAGGCCGGAGCCCCCAGGGCCGTCATTGCTCCCGGCACCGGCCTGGGTGAGGCCTTTATGCTGTGGGAGAACGGTGCTTACCGCCCCTATGCCTCGGAGGGCGGCCATAGCCTTTTTGCCCCGGCGGCTGCCATCGAGGACGAGCTGCTTTGTTATCTGCGCCAGCGCTATGCCGTAATCAGCAATGATATGCTGTGCTCCGGTCGTGGTATTCCCCTGCTCTATGAATTCTTGCAACAGCGCCAATCCTGGCCGGCAGAAAAGGAGACCGCCGCCATATCCCAGGCCGATGATCCGGCCCCCCT
>CAZSOB010000410.1:0-1598 GCA_964608155.1 uncultured Desulfobulbia bacterium | reverse complement strand
CAATGGTACCAATATTTACATGCGGTTTTGTTCTCTCGTATTTTTCCTTAGCCATTGTTCTTCCTCAATTATTCTTAATAACAGTCACGCCAGCCTACTGGCCACGACTAAACATGAAAGCCTTTATGTGAGAGCCAAAGGTCATCACATATAAAATTTCAGCTAAAATATTATTTTTTAAAGGCCTCTAACCTTTTTGATAATTCGAGCCGCAATTTTTTCCGGGACAATTTCATATGAATTAAACTGCATGGAAAAATTTGCCCGTCCCTGAGTGACGGAGCGCAAATCGGTGGAATAACCGAACATCTCAGCCAAAGGTACTTGGGACTCTACCACCTGTACAGTATTACCCCGATGCTCCACTCCCTGAATCTGCGCCCTTCTGCCGTTCAAATTATTAATCACGTCGCCAAGATACTCATCCGGCAGCACAACCTCTACGGCCATTACCGGTTCCAGCAGCACTGGCCCGCCATTAATAAGAGCCTGACGCAGGGCAATATTCGCCGCCACTCCAAAGGCCTGAGGGGTGGAATCCTCTTCATGATATGAACCATCCACCAAAGCCGTTCGCACATCGACAACCGGATATCCCAGTAAAGCGCCTGAATCCAGGCCTGATTCTATACCACGCCTGATGGCATTAACGAACTCCGATGGAATAGAATCTTCATCAAGCTGATTCTCAAAAATCCATCCCGTACCTCTCGTTAGAGGTGATATCTCTATTTTCAGATGAGCAAATAAATGTTTACCAGTGGTTAACTGCTCAAATTTGCCTTCGGCCTGGGCCGGAGCACCTATTGTTTCTTTATAGGCGACCTGGGGCTGTCCCACATTAGCGGCGACCTTAAACTCCCGGATAAGGCGGTCAACAATAATCTCAAGATGCAGCTCACCCATGCCGGCGATAATTGTCTGACCGGTATCCTCAGCACGCAAGACCTTAAATGATGGATCTTCAATGGCAATTTTATCCAGACTTGCCAGAAGTTTTTCTTCATCACCCTTGCCCTTGGGCTCAATCGCTATGCTGATAACCGGGTCGGGAAAATCTATATTATCAAGCAGGATATTATCACCCTTGGCACAAAGAGTGTCGCCGGTTTTGGTAAACCTCATCCCAACCAGGGCGGCTATATCACCGGCACCAATTTCCTTAACCTCTTGGCGTTTATTGGCGTGCATCCGCAGTATGCGTCCAATCTTTTCCTGCTTACGGCGGGTGGAGTTAAATATCTTCTCCCCCTGCCTTAATACCCCGGAGTAGACCCGAATAAAAGCCAGATTATCGACAAACGAATCCGAAACCATCTTGAAGGCCAAGGCACATAAATGCTCTTTTTGATCTGCCTTCCTGATTTCATCAAGGCCTTTCTCATCAAGCCCGTGTACAGGCGGGACATCAACAGGAGAGGGTAAATAATCAACAACGGCATCAAGTAGCGGCTGAACGCCTTTATTTTTAAAGGCACTGCCACACAAAACCGGCACCATATCAAGATTCATGGTAACCGTTCTTACCGCCTGTTTGATCTCTTCAGCACCAATGGGCTGTTCTTCAAGATATTTTTCCATGACCCCTTCATCGAAGT
>CAZSOB010000409.1:0-1621 GCA_964608155.1 uncultured Desulfobulbia bacterium | reverse complement strand
TTACCAGAGAACGGGGGGTGCCGCTGATAGTTGATAACACCCTCATGACCCCCTATCTGTTCAACTGCGCCGAGGCCGGGGTTGATATAGAGATAATATCCAGCACCAAATATATCTCCGGCGGCGCTACCTCGGTGGGCGGTCTGGTCATTGACCATGGCAGCTTTGACTGGTCACGGGCCGCCAAATTCAGGAAGCGGGCCGCCAAATTCGGCAAAATGGCCTTTATTGCCGCCCTGCGCCAGGAGGTTTACCGCGATACCGGGGCCTGTCTGTCTCCCCATAACGCCTATCTGCAGAGTCTGGGCCTGGAGACCATGGCCCTGCGGATTGACAAGAGCTGCCGGAACGCCCAGCGCCTCGCCGAATTTCTTGAACAAAGGCCGGAGGTAAGAAAGGTAAATTATCCGGGGCTGGCAGATTCATTATCCCACCCCACCGCCAGCCGCCAGTTCGGCAACAAATACGGCGGCGTTTTAACCTTCGACCTCGCCGGTATTGAACAATGTTTTTCCTTCATGGACGCCCTGCGGGTAATCCGCCGGGCGACTAATATAAATGACAACAAGTCACTTATCCTCCACCCGGCCTCAACCATTTTCGCGGAATATTCAGACGAAGAGAAAAAGCGCATGGCCATCCGGCCCGCGATGCTGCGCCTGTCGGCCGGAATTGAGGATTATGAGGATTTAATTATTGATTTACAAAAGGGGTTTGCATCGTTATGAGAGATTTCAGTACAGAAGAACTTGATCGTTACAGCCGTCATATCCTGTTAAGTGATGTGGGGGTCGAAGGCCAGGAAAAATTATTAGACGCCAAGGTCTTAATCGTCGGAGCGGGCGGCCTGGGCTGCCCGGCCGCCCTCTATCTCGCGGCGGCCGGAGTGGGTAAAATAGGTATTGTGGATAACGATGTGGTGGAGATTTCAAACCTCCAGCGCCAAATTGCCCACTTTACCGACGATATCGGCCGCTCCAAGGTGGAATCGGCCAGAGATAAAATGCTGCGGATTAATCCAGGACTTGATATAGAGACCTACCAGCTGTTTTTACAGGCCGCGAACATCAGGGAGATAATCAGGGACTATGATTTCGTTATTGACGGCACCGACAATTTTCCCACTAAATTTCTGGTGAACGATGCCTGCGTCATGGAAAATATCCCTCTGTCCCACGGCGGTATCCTCCGTTTTGACGGCCAGACCATGACCATCGTGCCGGGTGAATCATCCTGCTACCGCTGCTCATTCCGTTCCCCGCCGCCGCCCGATGCCGTCCCCACCTGCTCGCAGGCCGGAGTTCTGGGGGCCATTGCCGGTATGCTCGGCACCATCCAGGCAGCCGAGGCCCTTAAATTTATCACCGGAGCCGGCAGTTTATTGACCAACACCCTGCTCACCTTTAATGCCAAAACCATGGCCTTCCGGAAAATAAATCTCAAAAAACAGGATGATTGCCCGGTCTGCGGCTCAAAGCCCACTATTACCGAGTTAATTGATGCCGAACAGACAACCTGTGATTTAAAATCGTAGTAACTATTCAGCAGCACCCCGGTGGTTTTTGTTATTTCGTAACTATTCAGCAGCACCCCATCTTCGTCCATTCGGAACTTCTCGAAT
>CAZSOB010000408.1:0-1644 GCA_964608155.1 uncultured Desulfobulbia bacterium | reverse complement strand
AACAGTTACATTCAGTGGTTATTGCTAATTTCGGGCATTGTGCTGAATAGTTACACCAAAACAATTAAGAGGTGATTATGGATGGTCAAATCAAGGCGGGATGGTACACACATCCGCAGTTGGGAGTGATAAAGATATACACTGACGAGACAAACTCCTGGAATTATAAATGTTATTCCGACAGCGGGGCCAGGGCGCTCTCCAAAGAGCGCCCCCTGGATCAGTGGACCTGGGCTCTGTGCGAAGAAAAGGAAGCAATTACCTGAAGCAGGATATCTCAATTTAACGAAGAGATGCCAGGGCCTTGCTTAAACGCCGCATGCCTTCTTCAATAACCGCCATGGAGGCCGCAAAGGAGAAGCGGACAAAATCATCGGTTCCAAAGGCAGCGCCAGGCACCGAGGCGATGAGAGCCTCGTCAAGCAGAAAATCGGCCATATCCACCGAGTTATTAATTTTCTTGCCCTGAAATTCGCGGCCGTAATAGGCTGAAAAATTGGGGAAGACATAAAACGCCCCCTTGGGTGCAACACAGGTTAGATCTGGAATACCATTTAAGGCCCCCATAATATATGCCAGCCTCTCAGTAAAGGCCTTTCTCATGATTTTCGGAAAGTCCTGGGGGCCGTTAAGGGCGGCCAGAGCCGCCTTTTGGGACACTGACGAGGCATTAGAGGTGCTCTGGCTTTGAATTTTATTCATGGCCGCGATAATATGTTTCGGCCCCGCGCTATAGCCTATCCGCCAGCCAGTCATGGCAAATGACTTACTGACCCCGTTCAGAATTATCACCTGCTCTTTCAATTCCGGCGCCACCTTTAGAATATGCGGTACCGATTGCTCTTCAAAGACAATGGTCTCATAGATATCATCGGAGATGACCACCCAGCCGCCCTCTAAGGCCATATCGGCCACGAGACGCAGACCGGCCTCTGAGAAGACCGCCCCGGTGGGATTGGAAGGGCTGTTTAAGATTATGCCCTTTGTTTTCTCACTGACACATTTTTTCAGGGCCGCCTCGTTAATATCAAAACCATTCTCCTCGGCCAGGGGCAAAAAAACGGGCTTAGCTCCGGCCAGTTCGATAATGGGGGGGTAGGAAACCCAATAGGGGGTGGGGATTATAACCTCGTCACCCGGCCCAAAGAGGGCCTGGCCCATATTATAGAGGCCATGCTTGCCGCCGCAGCTTATTTGAATCTGTTCCGGCGCGTAATTAAAGCCCTGGTCATCGGTTAGTCTACGGCAAACCGCCTCCCGGAGTTCAATAATTCCCGGCACTGCCGTATAACGGGTAAAGCCGTCATCAATAGCCGCCTTACCGGCGGCGCAGACATGGGCCGGAGTACCAAAATCAGGCTCCCCAACACTAAAATTCAAGATATCAGCGCCCGAGGCCTTCAGGGCCTTGGCCTTGGCGTTCACGGCCAGAGTTGGAGAGGGTTTAATTTTATCCATCCGGCCAGCCAGCGTAATATTTACAGTCATCATCTCACCTTATTCAAGCTTTTCATCTCGGTAACTTTCAATAAAATACTTCTTTCAGGAACAGCCCCTGAGCCGGTGCGGTATCTCCGGCTTCTGAACGTTCTTTGGCATACAATATTTTTTTAAAATTAGCCACGGTTTTTTCTCCTTGACCCA
>CAZSOB010000407.1:0-1648 GCA_964608155.1 uncultured Desulfobulbia bacterium | reverse complement strand
TAATGGCAACCCGCAGATCAGCATGAGACAATTTCGCCAAAAAATGGGCGGCGCTTAATCCGGAGAGACCAGCACCGATAATTATTACATCATAAGAATTTTCCATAACTACCATCCATCTTTCCACGCCCCGAAGTTAACGGTAAAACGTAAGGGTTCACCAGCACCTCAATCTCCGTCCGTTTCAGCCCTTTCACGTACAGGAAGTACAGACTCGAGGGCAGAAACAAACGGATCTAAGGCACTAATAAACTCTTACACTATCGGGCAACATCAACCTTGGTGCCCTTGGTGAACTATTACAGTAAAACATGGCAGGAGCTTAAATTATATTTTCTTTTATCAGGTTTCCTGTTTCTACACATTGCAGTTGCGGACACGATAATATAATCTTATTATGGCGGCAATTGAATATTTCATCCAGCCCGCAGGCACACCACCTTCAAATTGACAAATTTTTCATGACCATAAACAGCAAAAAAAGAATTCTCATCCTTTCATACTCCTTCAGCGGTCAAACGAGCTGTCTGACAAGACGTATTAAAATTGGCTTGGAGAATAACGGCCATCGAGTGATAAAAGAAAGAATAGAACCCATGGTTCACTTAAAATTTCCCACCGGTTCCATTGGCGCCTGCCTTGTGATGATGTTCGTCACCCTCTTCCGGCGGCGAACCCCGATCGGCCCCCTTTCAGAGCAGGTAAATCAGCATTTCGATCTGATAATTCTGGCCGGGCCCACCTGGTCGTATAACCCCAGCGGGCCCATCCTGTATCTTATTGACCATTACGGGAAAAAGCTCTTTGGCGGCCAGACCGTCCTGCCCCTCATCTCCTGCCGGGGATATTGGCGTATGCACCAATGGGGCCTGCAGGCCATGCTGCGGCATTGTGGGGCTCATATCCCCAACAGCCTGATTTTCTCCCATCCATGTCATGAACCATGGCGCACCATCGGGGTATTTATGAAGATTGCCGGCAAGGCCCCGGAGCATTCCGCCTTTTTAAGGGGCCATTATAAAAAATTTGGCCATTCCCAGGCCCAGCAGGACGAAGCAGAACGCCTGGGCGCATTGATCGGCAAAGCCTTGCGGCGGGGTGAAGATTTAAGTACCCTGCCGCTCCACACCCCCATCACCCTGCCCTGAACCGTTACGAGCCGTTAGAACTCTATCCCCGCCCGAGCCTTTATCCCCTGCTCATATGGATGTTTAAGCAAGCGCATTTCGGTTACCAGATCTGCCGCCTCTAACAAACCAGAACTGGCGTTACGACCGGTAATAAGCAGATTAACATGAGACGGCCGCCGGACAAACAAATCCAAGACCGCCTGTTCATTAATTAAACCATAGCTGACAAGGTAGGTCAATTCGTCTAACACTACCAGATCGAAGTCGCCGCTCATCACCTTCTCTGCCGCCAACTGCCAGGCCGCAAGAGCCGCCTTTTTAGTTTCGTCATCAGGACTCTGCCAGGTAAAGCCGCTGCCCATGGTATGCAGTTCGCCAAGAGACTGGGCGCAAAGCCGCATAATTTCAGCCTCGCCGGTACGCCATTTCCCCTTAATGAACTGAATCACGCAGGTCTTTAAGCCCTGACCCGCGGCCCGCATAATCTGCCCAAAGGCAGCGGTAGTTTTACCTTTACC
>CAZSOB010000406.1:0-1650 GCA_964608155.1 uncultured Desulfobulbia bacterium | reverse complement strand
AGCTAATCGCGGCGCCTATAATAGCCAAGGCCCAGTTAAATGTCAAATTGTTAAGTAGCTTGACAGAAATAGCTAAATGACGTAATTTTAGGATTATTTTTTTCAACTTTTGATCCGGAATATTATGTTTGGCATTGGTTTACCTGAATTAATTTTAATTATGGTGGTTGCCCTGATCGTTGTGGGGCCGGACAAGCTTCCAGATCTCGCCAAGACCCTGGCCCGGCAGATAGTGGAGTTAAAGAGGGCCGCTAACTCCCTGAAAGACAGCCTGAACGAAGATGAAGATCTTAAGCCCTGGGAGAAGAACCCCCTTGAACTTGGCCAGATCGAACATACTCCGCCAGACAGAAGCAAGAGCGGGCCGGGAAACTGGGTGCCAGACGAGAACAGCGGCAAAGATGAATCGGCGCTTGAGGGAAACGCTGAGCCAGAAGGCGCAGAAAAATCCGAACCGTCAGCCGCTGCTGAAAGCACAGCGGATATCACAGCGGATATAAACACGGATGCCCCCCATGCCGATGACAATCCAAATATTAAAGAAACTAAAGAAGCGCCAGCAACTGCCGAAGCATTAGAACCAACGGCAGAGAACAAGCCCCATGATGATGAGGAAAATAAAATAAAGGCCGTCAAAGCAGATAAGATTGATGAATGAGGTCAATGATTATTTCCTCAGACACTTAAAGGAGCTGCGCTCGCGGCTGATTGTTTCCTTTCTCAGTGCAGCCTTGTTCAGTACCGCCGCCTATTTTTTTATCCAGCCCCTGTCCCGCCAGCTGGTCGCCCCCCTCTTCCGGGCTGACCCCAAACTGGCGACCCTGGTCTACACCAACCTAACCGAGGCCCTGTTCAGCTATATCAAACTCTCAATCCTGGTGGGAATAGCCGCGGCCTCGCCTGTCATAGTATATGAGGCCTGGATGTTTATCTCTCCCGGACTCCGCCGCCGCGAGAAAAGACAAATTTTCCTCGTCGTCTTCCTGGCCAGTGCCCTCTTTACCTGCGGTGTCCTTTTTTCCTACTTCATTGTCCTGCCTGAGATGTTATCCTTCTTCATGGGCTTTGCCCGCCAGAATCTGCGGCCCCTGCCCCGTTTCGGACTCTACCTGACCTTTGTGGCCCGCAACGCCCTGGCCTTTGGCCTGGCCTTTGAGGTTCCCTTTCTCATGGCCGCCGCCGCTAAAATCGGCCTGGTGGACAGCAGGTACTTCCGTAAACACCGTCTCTACGCCTATATCGTCATGATGGGCCTGGCCATCATGTTAACCGCCGGCGACATGTTTTCCGCCCTCCTCCTCACCGTCCCCCTTGGCCTGCTCTACGAAACAGGTATCTGGATCGGTGCCCTGCTGGGCAAAAAAAAATCAACAGGTGAAATTCAGAAAGTGGAATAAAGGCAGAGTTTTTGTAACTATTCAGGTACAAGCGAAAAACTGCCCTAAACTGTGAGCTGTAACTGTTCAGGAAAGCGCAGACTCCGGATTGGGTGCGGCTGAATAGTTACGAGTTATTTATCAGTCACCCGCAGCAAAGCCCAGGATAAATCGTCATCACGCCCCTGATAATTTTCATCCCGCCGGCGGGCAGCGAGATGATCAATAATCTCATTGGCCAGAACCTTGCCCAGCTGCACCCCCTCCTGATCAA
>CAZSOB010000405.1:0-1663 GCA_964608155.1 uncultured Desulfobulbia bacterium | reverse complement strand
TCACCTGTCACGAGGTCAGGAAGGATGAATTCAAACGGCGGCACGTCCACCAACCGGTAAAAAAGGATTGCAGTATCTGCCATGACCCCCATGCCTCACCGGTGGAATTTCAACTCCGCACCAAGAAGGACAGAAACGGCCGCTATATAAAGACAAAACACGCAACCCAAAAATTATGCCTGGCCTGCCACACCCGGCTCAACCCTAAAATAGCCAAGGCCATTATTTCAGCTCCGGTTTCCCATAAACCGGTTAAGGAAGGTAAATGCGTCATCTGCCACACCCCGCACTCCACCAACTTTCAAAAACAGTTACGGGCGCGGGCCATTGATCTATGTTTTTCCTGCCACAAAAAGATAGCCAAAAAAATAAAGGAGAGTCTGTACAAACACGGCCCGGTACGCCAGGGGGAATGTTACCAATGTCACAAGGTGCATGGCAGCAAGAATAAATTCCTTTTGCGCGCCCCCTTCTCCACCAAATTTAAGGGCAGCTTCAGCCTCGACAAATTTCAGCTCTGCTTTAACTGCCATAATAAAAAGGTTTTTACCGATCCCCACAGCATGGAGACCAGCTTCCGAAACGGAACAACCAATCTCCATTTTCTCCATGTCAATAACAAGAGGCAGAGCCGTTACTGTAAATCATGTCACGATATTCACGCCTCGGATCAGGAAAAGCATATCAGAACCTCATTTACCTTTAACCGGCGTGTAAAGGTACGAATAAAATTCACCAAGACCGCCCACGGCGGCCGTTGCGTCACTGGCTGTCATAAACCACAGGAATATAAGCGCTAAATAGTCCAGCGCTTATAAAAAAGACGGCAGGCGAATTACATTAAAGGATACCAAGGGATGCCACATACCAAGACTATTATCTTTGCGGCCCTGCTTTGCCTTGTGTTTACCGGGCTCACCCCCAATGAGGCCAAATCAGACACAGCCGTCCTGCGCAACTACCATATCGGCGACCGGCTGCCGGGCTTCAAGCTCCCTCAGCTCCAGAGCGGCAGACCGCTTACCATCATTCCCGGCCGGGGTAAACCAACCCTGATGATGTTCTTTTCCATCCATCCCAATTTCCGTAAAAAAAGATCACTGGCCCTCTTAAGTGTCCTTTCCAATTTAAGCCGGAAGTATGGGAAAATGGTGCAATTCGTTGCTATATATAGTGATAACAGGGATCAGAATGCGGTAATCAGCTTCATGCGCTCCGCGGCTCCTCATATCAGGGTTGTTGCCGATTCCACCAAGACTCTGTTAGAGCATTACGGAGTATTCATGATGCCCATCGTGGTGCTGGCCAATGAAAAGGGTGAATTAAATGAGGTAATCCCCTATACCTATAATATCCAGAAAGTTATCAGCGGTAATATAAAATTCCTGCTTGGTCAATGGACAAAGAAACAACTATTAAAGGCCTTGGCTCCCCAAACCAACGTCAAAGTCAGTAAAAACGAGAAGGAGTATATCCGGCGGATTAATTATGGCCGGATCATGACCAACAAGAAGATGTATAAACAGGCAGTACGGGAATTTAACACCGCCATCAAGATTATGCCCAAACAAATAAACGCCTATCTTGAACTGGGCTTCACCTTACTCTCCGAGAAACAGTGGAATAAGGCCGAGGCCGCTTTTAAAAAGGCCCAACTCATTAA
>CAZSOB010000404.1:0-1685 GCA_964608155.1 uncultured Desulfobulbia bacterium | reverse complement strand
GATGTCCGGATTATCGCCGCTACCAATAGAAATCTGGATGATCTGGTGGCTCGGGGGCAATTTCGGGAGGATCTGTTTTACCGGATAAATGTTCTGCCTATTCGCCTGCCGCCGCTCCGCCAGCGGCAGGCCTGTCTTGAATCCCTCGCTAAATTATTGTTAGATAAACTCTGTCGCTCCCTGCATAAAAGCATCAGAGGTTTCAGTGCCGCTGCTTTGGCCGCCATTCAGGGCTATTCATGGCCGGGTAATATTCGGCAATTGGCCAACACTATTGAACGAGCCATTCTCCTCGAAGACGATGCCGAAATTCAGGTAAGAAATCTCATGCTGGGTAATGATATGGCAAATGCCGTATGCTCCGCCTCCTCCCCGGTGCCGGCAGACAAAACAGCAGAGACTCTGGCTCTCGCGGTTAGTGAGCGCGATAATGTCATTGCCGCTCTGGAAAAATCACTTTGGATTCAAAAGGATGCCGCCATCCTCCTTGGTATCAGCCCCAGGGTTTTAAATCATAAAATAAAGAAAATGGGAATTACCCACCCACGCTGGCGCAAATTCAGGGCCTGATTTTCTCCCCGCTCTATCTCCCCCTCAAAAAAACGTTCCAAACCCAGTGCTTTTGCAAACATCTCTCTGACTTGTAATTCTGATTACAAATATGTGATTGTTGCGGGGGTAATACCTTGGAACGGAAATTTATAGTTTTAAATAAGGTATTTTTCTCAAGGGGAAACTTTTTTATTATCTGAGTTTAAGGCGAATTTATTGAACTAATAGTTAATCCAGGTGCTGCAGAAACCAAAATTGGCAATGAATATGCGTGATATGGCATAAATATTGCTTGTTAAGATGATTGCCAGGGGCTGGTTGATTCTGCCCGTGAGAAGTACATTGATGGGGAGGTGAGTTTGGCGGCTGACCTTAATAGATTTGTAATCATGAGGGGTTTTATGCTGGAACAAATAAAGACGTTGATGCCGGAAATCGTTCATTTTGAAAGGAGGCGCATCATGAAGGGGATATGCCAAAGAATCTTATTTGTCATCCTGGTTCCCGCCTTAGGCGGGCTCTTGCTTAATCCACAGGTCGCGAAGGCAACCGGGGTATGTTCCAATTGCCATGTCATGCATGCCAGTCAGCAGGGCAGCGCCTCTACCCCCAATGATTATTTATTGAATAATAACTGTCTGGGCTGTCATTCAGGTACTAACTCAACCAACGGCACAGCGCCAGCCGTTCCTTATATCTATACCGCCGGGGTGACTGATCTTTCAACCTCTCTGGCCGGTGGTAATTTTAAATTTGCCGATGATAATGATCGCTATGGTCATAATCCTGTTGAATTATCCGGTGGGGTTGACGCTACCCTGACCAGCCCTCCAGGCTGGAAGACCGGTTTTGATGCCAATGGTCAGATCGGTGGTACTACACCTAATTGGAGTTCTAATCATCTGAGCTGCGCCGGTACCTATGGCTGTCATGGTAAACATGACGCTACCGGTGTTACCGGTTCGCATCATCTTAATGCCACCGGCGCTATTACCACCCCCACAACTGTGGCCACGAGTTACCGCTTTCTTTATGGTATCAAGGGTTATGAAGCCGCTGACTATGAATTTTCACCGTCAGCCACCACCGGAGCCCATAATGTTTATTATGGTGTGGCCCGTACCGGATCTGAA
>CAZSOB010000403.1:0-1705 GCA_964608155.1 uncultured Desulfobulbia bacterium | reverse complement strand
GGTTTTATGCCGGGAGACAGATTAAATTTTTTCCCTGCGCCCAGGGGACTGAATTGGAAGCCGGAAAAATAAAATCAGTCCCCTGGGTTCCGTGAGCTTATGGAGATCAATGCAGGTTCTTAACCGGACATTACCGGGTATTAAGTAGAAAAGGAGAGTGCCATGTCTGATTGTATTTTTTGTAAGATAGCGGCCGGGGAAATTCCCGCTGATAAATTGTATGAGGATGATGAGGTTGTTGCCTTCTGGGATCTTGACCCTCAGGCCCCGAAGCATTTTTTAGTGATCCCCAAGTCACATCTGCGGGACTCCGGCGCGGTTAGTGAGGGAGATGAATCCCTGATCGGCAGTATTGTGCGGACTGGAGCCCGCCTGGCGAGAGAAAACGGCCTGGATGATTATCGCTTTGTGGTCAATAATGGCGCTTCTGCCGGTCAAACAGTTTTCCATTTCCATCTGCATGTCCTGGGGGGCAGGGCTATGGATTGGCCGCCAGGCTGATGTTTAGTCTCAGTGCCGCTCAGGCGGCGGTTCGAGCCCGGATTACCACCTGCGGTACGGAGAGCGCCGCCCTGAGTGAGGCTCTGGATCGAGTCAGTGCCGCCAGTGTCCTCTGCCGCCGTCCCATCCCGCATTTCAGTGCCGCCGCCATGGATGGTTTTGCCTTAGGGGCGCTTAAGGGTAAGGACGGACGTTATATAATTAAGGCCGAGACGGCGGCCGGGGATACCGTCTGCCGCTCTTTGCGGGCTGGAGAGGCGGTGAGAATTATGACCGGCGCTCTCCTCCCTGCTGCTACGGAGCGGGTTTTACCCTTTGAATTAACTACAGAGAAAGGCAATGAGCTTCTTGCCGGGCTCCTGCCCCGCAGGAAATTTATTCAGCGCCGGGGATGGGAGCTGGGCCGGGGGCGGGTTATTATCAGACGTGGTGAACAGGTAAACACCTCGCACCTCATCTATCTCAGCGCTGATGGTCAGGAAAATATCCTGGTATACAAGGCCCCGCGGGCGGCTTTTTTCTGCACCGGCAGCGAGTTGACCACCGAATCAAGGCCGGCGGCCGGTAAGAGACGCAATTCAAACAATCTCCTGCTGGCGGCCCTTATCCGGCGGGTCGGGGCCGTTCCTCTTGATCTGGGGCTGGCTGCCGATACTCCCGAGACCCTGCGGGCCGCCCTGAGGGGGGGAGCCGGAAGCCAGCCGAGTGTGTTAATCAGTACCGGCGGCATGGGGCCGGGGAAATACGATCTCACCACGGCAATATTTAAGGAGATGGGCGGCGAGGTTATATTCGATCGCCTAAGTCTGCGGCCAGGCAAAGGTACTCTCTGCGGCCGGTTGGATAATCTGCTTTATTTTGCCCTGCCAGGGCCGCCGGCGGCGGTGAATACGGTTTTTCCGCTTCTCGTCAGCCCGGCTCTCCGTCAGGCTCAGGGGCTTAAAAAGGCCTGGCCGCCCAGGATGACGGCTGTGCTCAGCACGGAAATCAAGATCAGGAATGCGGAATTTACTCATCTTAAAGGGGGTGTCCTCAGCAATAAGGGAGGCCGTCTCATGGTAAGGGAGGCCCGCCCCATGGAAGAAGTTGAGGTGGTGATTGTAATCCCAGCCCGCCGCCGTCTGTTGCGAGCCGGACAGCCGGTGGGGATTTTTGTAATCAAATAAGGAAATAAATAATGCTTGAATTGCGTTTTATAAGAGAA
>CAZSOB010000402.1:0-1706 GCA_964608155.1 uncultured Desulfobulbia bacterium | reverse complement strand
GGCGGGCGTTTTCGAGATAATAATCAATGGTCTCGGTTACCTGAGCCCAGCCTTCAGTGGAGTAGACCGCTGCCGCCGCCTTCTGAACCGGGTAGGATACCCCGTTGAATTTGGTACCTTGCCGGCGGTTCCATAACTGGTTCAGGGAAATTTCATCCCCTGCCGCGGTCCGGCCCTTTAACTCCTGGGGAATAACAGTGATACCGCAGCGCACTCCGGTAAACCCCGCTGTTTTGGAAAAGGAGCGGAATTCAATGGCGCATTGCCGGGCGCCGGGAATCTCATAGATGGAGTGGGGGATTTCCGCCTGGCGGATGAAGGCCTCATAGGCGGCATCAAAGAGAATTATGGCCTCGTTGGCAAGGGCGTAGTCCACCCAGGTCTGTAATTGCTCTTTCGTGGCCACGGTGCCGGTGGGATTATTGGGATAACAGAGGTAGATGAGATCAACCCTGGCGGCGGGCAGGGCCGGGGTGAAGTCATTTTCCGCTGTGCAGGGCAGGTAGGTGATGCCCTGACTGTCGGCCTCTCCACCGCGGCCGACCATGATGTTGGTGTCATTATAGACCGGATAGACGGGGTCGCAGATGGCCGCCTTGTTGTTTAAATCAAAGATGTCTAAGATGTTGGCGGTATCGCATTTGGAGCCGTCGGAAATAAATATCTCCGAGGTTTTGAGTTCCACGCCGAGAGGCCGGTAGGCCTTGTCTATAAGCACCTCGCTGAGCCAGGAATATCCCTGCTCCGGGCCGTAGCCGTGGAAAGATTTCGCCTGGGCCAGATCATCAATCCCGGCCCGGAAGGCCTCTATAACCTTTGGGGCCAGGGGTCTGGTAACATCACCGATCCCCAAACGAATAATTTTTGCCTCCGGATTGGCAGCCGCGAACCGGCTGACCCGGCGGCCAATCTCCGGAAACAGGTAACCGGCCTTTAATTTAAGATAATTATCATTAATACGCGCCATATATTGTCCTTATTGATTGTTTGTAAAGTTGTAAACAAGTTGAACATAAGTAGTCATAAAAAGATACAAAATATGGTAACTATTCAGCAGCACCCCATTTTTGCCTTCTCGCATACCTCTATGCTTCAAAGTCAAAAAGAACAGGAACGCGCAGACTCCGAACCTGAGGCACTTCTGAGCAGTTACACTCCGGTGGTTATTGTTACTTTTAAAATAGAGATCGGCCCCGCCGGTTGTTGGGCTGAATAGTTACCAAAATATACTTATTTCCAACTTGAGTAAATAAAAAAAGGCCGCGGTAAATGATTATCGCGGCCTTTCAGTCTGCCAGGCAGTTTTGTCTGCCCGGGAGATGTAAAATATAGAAAATGTTATTGCATGATCAGACGGGCGTTCAAAGGTTGAACCGGACGGTTATTGTTAAAGCCCAGAGCCTTATTCAGCTTGGCGGCCTGAGCGGCGGAGACGGTGGGATGATTCTTCATTACTATCCACAATACCCCCTCTGAACATGGCGGGGTGGTCAGCGAGCCGTTGAAACGGTAATAATCATGGTTGGCCGGCAGTAAATCGGCGGCATTAACGGTCTCTCCCGTTGTCTTCTCCGTACCGGCGGCCATGGGCATGTTTTTCCAGACTGAGGTTATGGTTTTGTTTGGCGCTCCTTCTTTATAGAGGACGGCTACCACCGCCAGATTGCCATGGGCGTCGGCATGAACGAGATGGGCCTCAAGGGGGA
>CAZSOB010000401.1:0-1713 GCA_964608155.1 uncultured Desulfobulbia bacterium | reverse complement strand
TCAGGCAGCCGCCCATATCCGTTAGAGAGATGGGGATAATATTGCCGGGGTAGGGAGCCCCAAAGGCGACATGGGCCTTGCCTTGGCCGCTATGGGTAAAGGCAGTCATAAACAGACTCTCGCCGGTCAAAAGTCTTTTGCCGGCTCCGAGTAGTTTGCCCATGAAGCCTTTCTGGCTGTGGGAACCGTCACCGAATATGGTTTCCATCTGAATGGAATCATCCTTGTACATCATGGCTCCGGCCTCTGAAACTGCTGACTCACCGGGATCCAGCTCAACTTCTACAAACTGCATCTCAGTGCCGAATATCTTATAGTCAATTTCATCGGCTGTTCGGCGATCCTTAAAGGGCGGCGGCCCGGTCGTATCGCTGGCCGTCATTAACTCATCAATACTTTTAATGGGTACCCATTCTACCAGGCCGGAATGCCAGGCGTGACCGTTGGAGTTGCGGCGGGCCTCTGCCCGGGCCTGATTAAGATCCATGGGGCCGATTTTCTTGCCGTTATAACTGAGATACCATTGAGACATAAATATCCTTTCAGGTTTAAAAACCTTTCTTTATAGGCCTTAGATGGAAAAGGGTTGATCTAAAACGGTTCAATTATTAAGACAGTCGTCCCGCCAGGAACATTTTTCCTGATTGCAGTAATCGCCAGCGCTTTGAAAGCAGGGGAAATTGCCTTCCACTTCCTGAATTTTTTTAATTAAGTCCGCCTTCTTGAGGCGTCCGGAATTACAGCCCACTCGTTTCGCGATTCTTTTGATGTCAACCATTTTCATTTTTTGTTACCTCCAATACATTTGATTAATATTTTCATTACAGCACAATCTGGCAATATTTGTCAAAATAAAAATGATGGCTGGGAGAAGGGGAAAGAAAAAAAGCAAGGGGTAACTGCTCCAGGGCACCGGATCTTCGGAGTCTACGCTTACCCCCGCAATTAGCCTGGTTTACGTATGACTAAGGCTGCACCAGTCTACTCGCGAAAATCTCCGGCATACTGTAAACACTTACAACGCCTGTGGTTATTGGTATTATGGCGATCATGGGGTGAGTAGTTACAAGCAAGGTACTCAACCAAGGCGGATAAGCTGCCCTGAACTGTGAGCTGTAACTGCTCAGGAAAGTGCACTTCGGATTGGGTGCAGCTGAATAGTTACAAAAAACTAAGGAGCACGGAGGCCATTAGAAAGGAGAAAAGAGGGGGAGGGGCGGCCGCCGGCTCCTTAGCAGGGTTTGTTGAAATTCTCAACAACCTTATTGGTAATGATATACATTATTTGAAAAATAAAAAGGGCTTAATGAAAATAAATATTTTAGCCGCGGGAGACTACTGTTGCGCATTAAAATTATAAATCTCTTTGATCTGGGGGACATGGTCAATGAATACCTTGATCAGACGTGGATCAAAATGGCTGCCGGCACCATTTTTTATTTCTGTTACCGCCTGGTTAAAAGACCAGGGCCTTTTGTATGGCCGGGATGATGTAAGGGCATCAAAGACATCACAAATGGCGGTTATGCGGCCGGCTAAGGGTATGTTTTTGCCGTGCATACCGCGTGGATAGCCGCTGCCGTCCCATTTTTCATGGTGGGTAAGGGCGATATTCTTGGCTACCCGCAAGAGCTCTGAATCATAACCGGACAATAATTGCGCCCCTATACGGCTGTGGGTTTGCATGAGTTTAAACTCGTTAGTCGTTAAGCG
>CAZSOB010000400.1:0-1754 GCA_964608155.1 uncultured Desulfobulbia bacterium | reverse complement strand
GGGTGACGTTAATAATCCCCATAATCCGGCCGGCACCCGGAGACAGATCCAGATTGTGGCCGCGAATGGGAAGTTTCACGAGACAGCGCTTTCCTTGTTATCTGTATTTGTCTGATTATCCGCCTCTTTACTTGTCTCGCTGTTTCTGGCGGCCATGATTTTGGTGATATCCTCTTCCCCCAGAGTCTCACGGTCAAGGAGCTCCTTTGCCAATATTTCCAGAGTCGGACGATTCTCGGTGAGGAGGGTGATAACATCCTCATGAGCGGACTGCATCATATTCATAACCTCATTGTCTATCTTGATGGCAGTATCTTCGCTGTAATCACGGTGCTGAGAAATCTCCCGGCCCAGGAATATCTGTTCCTCCTTTTTGCCAAAGGTCAGCGGTCCCAGTTTATCACTCATTCCCCATTCGCAGACCATCTTGCGGGCCAGTCCAGAGGCCCGTTCAATATCATTGCCGGCTCCGGTGGTTATCTCATGAAATATAATTTCCTCGGCCACTCGGCCGCCGAGAAAAATACGGAGATTGTTTAAGAGATAGGAGCGGGCGTGGGTATATTTATCGCTGGTGGGGAGCTGCTGGGTCAGCCCCAGGGACTGGCCTCTGGGAATGATTGTTATTTTGTGTACCGGATCGGTACCGGGCAGGAGCAGAGCCGCTAAGGCGTGTCCGGCCTCGTGATAGGCAGTTATTTCCTTTTCTTTTTCGGTGATAATCATGCTTCGTCTTTCGGCCCCCATCATTACCTTGTCCTTGGCTTCGTCGAGAAAGGCCATGGTTACCTGTTTCTTGCCTTTTCTGGCGGCCAGCAGTGCCGCTTCATTAACCATATTTTCTAAATCCGCCCCGGTGAATCCTGGAGTGCCGCGGGCGATTATCTTAAAATCGGTATCGTCAGCGAGGGGGATTTTTTTGGCATGAACCTTCAGTATCAGTTCCCGGCCCCGGACATCGGGGGGCGGTACCATTACCTGGCGGTCGAAACGGCCCGGCCGCAGCAGGGCGGGATCCAAGACATCAGGGCGGTTGGTGGCCGCGACAATAATCACCCCGTCATTGGCCTCAAAGCCGTCCATCTCTACAAGGAGCTGGTTAAGGGTCTGTTCCCGCTCGTCGTGACCGCCGCCTAAACCAGCGCCCCGATGGCGGCCCACGGCATCAATCTCATCAATAAATATGATACAGGGGGCATTTTTTTTACCTTGGTTAAAGAGATCACGAACCCTGGAGGCCCCGACACCGACAAACATCTCCACAAAATCGGAACCGGAGATGGAAAAAAACGGGACATCCGCTTCACCGGCAATGGCCTTGGCCAGCAGAGTTTTACCGGTACCTGGAGGCCCGGCCAGCAGAACACCGGTGGGGATTCTGGCCCCGAGATCGGTGAATTTTTTGGGTTCGCGCAGGAAATCAATAATTTCGGAGAGCTCCTCTTTCGCCTCCTCAATGCCGGCCACATCCTTAAAGGTGACAAGGGCTTTTTCCTTGTCCATGGTTTTGACCCGGCTTTTGCCGAAACTCATGGCCTTACCGCCGCCGCCCTGCATCTGGCGCATAAAAAACACCCAGACCCCGATGAGCAGCAACATGGGGAACCAGGAAACCAGAATGGTTATGTACCAGGGAGTGGCCTCGGCCTGTTTGGCGCGGATATTTACCCCGGATTTGCGGAGCAGGGGCATCAGGCCGGGATCATTGGGCACAACAACCCGAAAGCTGGTACCGCCCTGGACGGTGCCGGTAA
>CAZSOB010000399.1:0-1764 GCA_964608155.1 uncultured Desulfobulbia bacterium | reverse complement strand
TTGTATTCGAGAAGTCCCGAATGGACGAAGATGGGGTGCTGCTGAATAGTTACCATCAGCTTTACTTGTTATGCGAGGAGGAACTATGGCGGACGGAGAGATCAGGATTTCTATCGATAAATTAATTGAGATTGTCCAGTCGGGCGGTAAGATCCGTACCGGAGTTGATGTTTTTAATAAACAGGGGCGCTTGATTTTGGAACGGGATGTCCTGGTGGAGGATGTTGCCTCCCTGCTACGGGTTAAAAAATTTGGGGTGAAATTGATTTCCATTGTCAGCGGCAGTGATGGCGGCTTATGGGATGAATCAGGGCGGCCGGTTGTCATTAAAACCGAGGCCCCGGCAGTCAGAAAACCGGTGTTAGTCTCAGAGATAGACCACCGTATACAAGAGATTGAAGAATTACGGCGGGCAGCGGAGCAAAAGGCCTCTCAAGCCAAGGCCTGCCTCAAGAAGGCCCTGCACCAGATCCAGGAGAACAGCGGCAACTTTGATTTTGAACCCATTGATGACACGGTGAGAGAGTTATTTAATTTTGTCTCTCAGAATGAGACCGCCTTCTCATTTTTGACCCGTGAGATTTTTTCTTATGATCAATATCTTTATAATCATTCCCTGAATGTCTGTGTGATAGGTACTGTGATAATGAAGAAGTTTAACGAGAACTTTAACACCATGGTCAATAATCACCTCAATAATATATCGACTGCCGCCAATGGCACAACGGCCGTGCCGCAGGCTTTTAAATATTTTCAGGATGATGAATTGCAGGACATCTCGGCCGGTTTTTTTATGCATGATATGGGCAAGATGTTAGTTCAAAAGTCGATTTTGAATAAAAAAGGCCGGCTGAGCAAGAGTGAATTTGAGGTCATTAAGACCCACAGCACCGTAAACGGTATTAAGATACTTGAAAAAAATCATCTGATTAACCCATATCTCTGTAAAATAAGCCATTATCATCATGCCCGGCTCTTTGAGGATGAAGAACGCTGTTATCCCGATGAAATCTCCCCACTGGATATCCCGGCCTATGTCAAGGTCTGCAAACTGGCCGATATATTTGATGCCATGACCTCTAAGCGTTGTTATAAGGAGGCCTTGAATCCAGTTGGGGTGGTGGCGGATATATTTCATAAATACGCCCAGAAAGATACCCTGCTTCAGTTTATTCTTCATGCCTTTGTCAGGGCGGTGGGGATATATCCTTCAGGCAGTGTTGTCTCACTGATTAATGGCCAGCTGGCCTATGTCCTTGACAGTGAGGGGCCGGCCCTCATTACCTTTACCGACGCTAACGGGATGCCGCTGACCACCAAGCAGGATATTACGGTGTTGGATAAAAAGGCGGAGGATCGGGGCTTAAAGATTGACCGCCGCAAGGCCCCCATGGATCCGGTGCAGGCCCATAAAATTTTACCTGATTACTTGAAAGGGGCGGTGCGGGATAATTAGTCAGAGACGGCTGCTGCCTGAGGCCAGGTCTTCAAGGGCCGCTAAGTTAATAATTCTTATTTGCTTTCCCTGTGACTCAATGAAACCGTTTTTGACCATTTTGGCGAAGATGCGGGACAGGGTTTCCGGAATTGTACCGAGGAGGCTTGCCAGGTGGTTTTTCGCAATATTAAGTTCAAAATCCCGGCCCTGTTGTTCACTAAGCAATAATAAATGAGCGGCCAGGCGGCCGGGAACCTCTTTCAGGGACAGTGCCTCAATCATGGAGGTAAATTTTTTGAGACGCCGGGAGAGAGCGGCCATCATAT
>CAZSOB010000398.1:0-1767 GCA_964608155.1 uncultured Desulfobulbia bacterium | reverse complement strand
ACGATTGCTACCAGCCCTGCTGGCCAATCAGACGCACGAAACGTACATCCTCAATCTCTTCTTCAGTAATAACCCCGTCACGCTTGCGAACCACCATTAACTTTTGACTATGTCGGCTGCCTACCGGGATAACCATTGTCCCCGGATCAGCCAGTTGGGAAAGAAGAGCGGCAGGTAAAACAGGCCCGGCCGCTGTAACAATAATCGCATCATAAGGGGCGTAGGCCGGCCAGCCTGTGGTGCCGTCATCTAACTTACACACCACATTCAAATAATGGAGTTTATCGAATAATTTTCGAGCCTTAATGAAGAGGGGCTTTAAGCGCTCAACCGTATAGACCTTGGCGCAAAGCTGCGAGAGAACGGCCGTCTGATAACCGCTGCCAGTACCAATCTCCAATACGATATGTTTAGGGGTCAGGTTAAGGGCCTGAGTCATCAGCCCTACTATATAGGGCTGAGAAATCGTTTGCCCCGAACCAATGGGCAGAGCGTAATCGCCATAGGCCTGAGACTGCAGGGCATCTTCAACAAATAAATGGCGGGGCACCCTGCCCATAGCGGCAATAACTTTACTATCGGTCACCCCTCTGGGGATAATTTGCTCCTCAAGCATTCGAGCCCGGGCGGTGGCGTAATTATTTGTTTTCAAGGGCCTTCTTGAGTTTATTCTTTTTAAATTCCTTGAATTGGCGCTCATTAAATAGACGATAAACCCGTCTCTGAACTACACCATCTTTTAAGAAAACTTCCAGTAGGTCATAATCTTCCCGCCCGAACCTATAGCCGATATAAGGTGTTTTGCGCAGCAGAGACTTATTTCCCTGAAAATAAATCCACTCCCGGTCGTTATCAAGCTTAAGTTGAAAATCTGGCGGCCCTAAATAATTCAACACCTCCTTACTGGTAGTCCGGAGAGGGACAATAAGTGAGGCATCAGAGGCCAAATGCCGCACGTAAGTGGTGGAGGAACAGGCGGCAAGCATAATTCCAACACAAACAATGAGAAATAATCTACGGGCAGAATACATTGATATCCTATAGTTGATGGCGTCGTAAAAAGTCCGATCTACTGCGTTGTGGCGGTTCGGCAGACCTCGCAGTCTACGCTTAGCTGTATATCGAACTTTTTGACTTAGCTATCGTAAGTGTGTGATGGACTTTTTACGAGTCCATCATAATTGAATTAGAACAAAATAATTTATAACTTATTATCCTGATCTGCATTATTTTGCAACATTTTGCGACTCAGGCTTGACCTGAATATATTTTCTGTTTTAAGATAATTTTAGTATCTATAATTAATTACTATAACGTAACGATTCAGCTAAAGCCTAAAAACTATGAGCCGTAACTGCTCAGATTGGGTGCAGCTGAACAGTTACACTATAACTATTCAAAAAAGGATTCTACCATGCTCTGTCCAAAATGCGGCCACATATCTTTTGACAGCCTTGATTCCTGCCCAAGTTGTAGCCAAGACCTTGCTGAAACAAAAAAGGCACTAAACGGTACTGCCATCAAGGTAGAAGAGCAATATTTCTTAGGCTCCATTTACGGCCATGAAGAGACAGCTCACCAGTCTATAGGACAGGATGCCGAGTATGATGACCAGCCAGAGATGGTATCAACATCGGAAAGCCTTGATGATGAATCCAAGTCTCTCGACGAGACAACAGGCGACCAGGGTGATATCTCATTTGAGCTTGGAGAAATGCCGCCCCTTGACCAATCAACCCTGGATTTGGATCCTGACCAGGATAACGA
>CAZSOB010000397.1:0-1770 GCA_964608155.1 uncultured Desulfobulbia bacterium | reverse complement strand
CCCGAATGAACGAGGTAAGCGTAGACTCCGAGCTGGAGCACTGCTGAACAGTTACCTTTTTTTAAGCATTGGCAAAATTTGTTATTCAGGTTTCAAACAGATATCCGAGAGATTTCAATTAAGATGTCTTGTCATTTACCAAAGGGCATATTGCAATACACCCTTACGGAGTCTTTATTTCGGTGTCACAGCCGCCTGGCAATTAGCTCGTATTTATTTTTTACGGCGCACAACCCGTACCCGCCTTTTGGCGCTGCCCTTGGCCACCCGGCGAACTCTAATCTTCTTTTTGGGTTTATTTATGGGAAGCGATGAGACGGGTTCTCCAGCAGTCAGAGGCAGACTATAATCACACTCCGCTCTGGGGCAGCGCAGGATGAGACAACCGCCCGCCCCTTTTTTCTCAACAAGATATGGAGAACCGCAGACCTGGCAGGTCACGTTATGCGGTCTTGACCAGGCCATAAATTCACAGGCCGCCGCGGGACAGACATAAAAGTTCTTACCAGCCTGAGTTCTCTTCTCAATCAACCGGGCCGTGCCGCACAACGGGCACATTATATCCAGGGCCGCGGCCTCGCTATAATTTTCGGTATGCCGACAAGCCGGAAAGGCAGAGCAGAACCAAAATTTACCAAATGAATCTTTTTTTAACAGCAAAGACGCCCCACATACCGGACAGTTTTTACTCTGCCCGGTGATGATTATCTCAGAGGCGGGCAGTTCTTTGTCCACCTCCTTATCATCATCCCCCTCCTTTTCCAACGCCTGCTCCAATATATTACTTAACTCGGTAGACCAACTGTCAGCGGCCGTCTCTTCTTCCCCGCCGTCCCCAACCGGCATGGCACCATCATCCTGGTCTTCGTCTTCACCTCCCGCGGGGACTATAATATTCCCAGCCCTAATATTATCATCCCCGGCAGCGGCCTCCGCCTCCGGCCTGTCTCCATCAACGTCCCCGGACTCTTCTGCAGTGGGGGGGATTTGAACAACAAGATTCTCTTCCCCTAACTCCACCAGCTCCTCCGGAGGTAATGCCGCCTTAGCTGCCACACCAGAGTCTACCGGGGAAACTGCCGTCTCATCTTTTCCCTCCATCTCGAGATAGGACTGCTTGATAATCCGGCTGGAAGTTCTTTTCCGGGGCCGCACCTTAACCGTCACCTTCCGCTTGACCAAGCTCTTCCCATGCATCATCAAGGTCTGCTCAAACTGTTTCAGGGCAAAATCAAGATCTTTGCGGCCGCTTATGACCTCGCTGACAGTCTGTTCAATATAAGCGGAGAGATTAACCCCCTGCATGCGGGGAAAGGCCCGTTTCATGATGGCATCCACCTGGCAGCATACAGCCATCGGGCGTAGAAAACCATTAGCACCGCAGTCTATATAATCGGTCTCCAGCATAGCCTGAATAACTGCCAATGCCGGTCGTTGAGCGGCAATAGAGAAGTCCGCCAGATCAGCGAAAAGGCTCTCAATGGTATAAGGTTCAGCGCAGACAAGCCCCGCCTCTTCTACCCTTAAATCTAAGAGGCTGACATCCGCCCCCGCCTCAACAGCCGCCAGCGGGCAAGGCTCAATAAAGGCCCTGGCAATCCGGCCCTGCCATATATCCAGGAAGCCTGGTACAGTAATGTTTGGCAGGGTAAGAGCGAACATAGTCTCCGGCCCGCCGGCAATTTCCAGGCGTATATTTTCGCCCGTGGCCGGCCGCAGTAAAGAGGCCAGGGCCCGGCGGCGCAGCATGTCATAAATCTTCAGCTCATT
>CAZSOB010000396.1:0-1781 GCA_964608155.1 uncultured Desulfobulbia bacterium | reverse complement strand
GGCCGCTGATCATAATGGGCACCGGTTCTCCCGAATGAATGAGCGGCCCGCTGCTGGGAGTTGAATGGTCAGCGGTTACGATTATCACATCGCCGCTTGTCGCCAATTCATTCATGAAATCACCTATTCCCCGATCCAGGCTTTCAATGGCTCGTACCTTGTTGGCCGGAGATTTGGTATGGGCCGCCACGTCGGGGGCCTTACTGTGGACATGAATGAAATTATAAGATGGATCTGCCTGGTTTGCCAGTTCAAGCCTCGCAGTTAGATCCTGGCCAGGATCATGGCAGCCGGAGATGTTTAGATGCTCAAGGCCGATATATTTGGCCAGTCCTTTATAGACCAGTCCAGCCGAGATGCTCAGACCCTTCAGCCCCCAGCGCTGACTAAAGGGCTGAACATTCTGGCTCCGGCCCGCCCGCTGGGTAACCATGAAATTTACGGGCACTTGTCCAGTCTGCCGGCGGGCCAGATTTAGGGGGTGGTGGCGCAATGTTTCATATATCGTCAACAGATATGCCTTTAAGGCGGTGGCGGTTTCGGCGGCCCATTCCTCACCATCTGCCCAGGCTTCCGGCTCAATAATATTCATGCCCTCCTGGACGGGAAAGGTGTCCGTGACCCGCGCTGAGGCCTGAGGGCCGATATGGATAATACCGTCTAAGCCGTGGGTGGGGTGAAAGGTGTAGGTCTGGGCGGCGCGGGTATGATTGCCGATGGCCTTTATCAGTTCTTTAATCTCCCCTGGGGTGGCTTCCGGACGGTCTTTGTCAAGGATGAGCGAGCCGGTATCATCGGATCTCACCGAGGCAAAATGGGCCAGGACGGCCACCTCTTCATGATCCATCTTTATCCCCGCGCCTAAGGCCTCCAGCAGGCCGCGGCCCGGCTGCTCATCCGGGGTATAGCCAAAAAGAGTTAGATGGGCATTCTCGCTGGGCGGGGCGGTGCCGGGGCGCAGGGTGCTCAGTAATCCGCAGGAGCTTTGCCCGGCAAGTCTGTCAAGGTTGGGGGTGACGGCGGCCTGGAGCGGTGTCAGGCCGTCAAGCTCTTTATGCCCCCGGTCACCGAGGCCGTCTAAGAGAATCAGTATGCAGCGCGTGGTATTCAATTTATTCAGTTCAGGGGGCGGTGGCAGTATTAGCCAAACCTATAATCCCGCCTCAATTAATCAATATTAACGATTGGACATCATTGGCTGAATAGAGCAATTATCGGGCTATGAAATTCGATATGCATGTTCATACCATCTTGTCCCCCTGTAGTCAACTTGGCCTCTCTGAGTTGTTGAAAACCGCCTCTGACAGAGGCCTTGACGGGGTTTGTGTTACCGATCACGACACCATGGCTCTAAGGTTCACGGTTGCCGAAGGCCGGCAGGATAACGGTCTTTGTCTGATTATCGGTATGGAGTACACCACAACTGAGGGAGATTTTCTGCTTTTTGGCCCCTTTGAGGATCTGATGCCCGGCCTTGAGGCTCCAGAACTTCTCCGGCTGGTGGATGAGCGCGGCGGGGCGGCTGTTGCCGCCCATCCTTTCCGCCGGGGGCGTAAAACGCGGGAATACCTGATTAGAGATGGCTTGTGTAACATTGCCGAGGGGATAAACGGCAGGAATGAGGCCGCGGAAAACAGGCGGACGGCAGCCTGGCGTGACGGCTACGCAGTGGGATTGGTCGGCGGCAGCGATGCCCACAGCGCGGCAGAATTGGGCCGCTCAACCACCACCTTTCATATTCCGATTGAGTGTTCTGCTGATATAATCAAGGCCTTGAAGTC
>CAZSOB010000395.1:0-1782 GCA_964608155.1 uncultured Desulfobulbia bacterium | reverse complement strand
CTTTCGCCGCATAAAACTCTGGGCAGGATAAGATCAAAGATGGTTATACGATGAAACATCCCGCAGGCCGGCAGACCCAATACCGGCACCTGACCAATAACCCCGGTGAGAAACATGGCACCAGGCAATACCGGGGTACCATAGACAATATTTTCAGCCCCCGCCGCCTTGATTCCCTCTCTCGTTACATCATCCGGATCAACGGACATACCGCCTGAAGTAACAACAAGCCGCGCCCCCTTCGTTAGACAGTTTTTAATCTCGGCGGCAATAACTTCAGCATTATCCGGGGCAAAACGTACCGTTATCACCTCGGAGCCCATCTCCTTGAGTTTAGCTCTGAGGACGGGTTCAAAGGCGTCCTTGATGCGACCCTGAAAGACCTCATTGCCGGTAATAACCAGACCGGCCTTGATCTTTGGGATTTTAAGCACCCGCACAATACCTTCGCCGGGAGCGGCGTTCACCACTCTCTCCACTAAGTCTCGTTGAGATATCAGGGGAATAAGCCTGGTGGCGGCCACCTGCTGTCCCTCTTTCACCACTCGATTATTATGCAGGGTGGCGCACATGACCTCACCTGCCATATTCAATTTATAAAGGGCATGGATATCAATCTTTAAGAGGCCGTCATGGGCGGCAAGTAAATTTATCTTACCCTCTACCGCCTCCTTGCTCTGTCTGACTCCAGCTCCGCCGATGGCCTCAGCGAGGAGAGCGGCGGCTTCGTTTTCGTGAATTTCAGCCGGGCTTAAGGTCAAGACATATATATGCTCCTTGCCGAGTCGTTTTAAATGCTCCACATCTTCCGGCTGAATAATATGGCCCTTTTTAAAGGCCCGTCCTTTAAATTCATCACGTCTGATTTCGGTAATATCATGGGGTAGAACCATGCCTACCGCCTCATCCACCGGTACACTCTTCCTCATCTCAAATTACCTCGAAATAGGCGCCATGGGCGCAATTTTTACATAATAATTTTCCGTTCTGCTCCACATGCCGGGAGTCCTGTACCCATTCACCGCAACTGGCGCATTGTACCCGGCATTGAGGGCGGCCCGGCATATCGCAGGCCGGTACCTTAATCCTTACCTTTTGGATGTAGAAAAGCTCCTCTTCCGGCATTATCCTGTAGGCGGCCAATTGTTGCTGGTATTTTTCCTTGATCTCCGGACAATACTTCCCGGCCAGCTCTCTTGATTCCTCGCGGGCCAGAATCCGCACCGCCCGGTTGTTTTCAAGATTAACAAAGCTGGCGGCCATAATACCGTGATCCAGCCATTTCATGGAACGTTTACCGAGGCTGCAACCGGTAACGGTCTGAATGGCATCAGTGGCACAGCGGTCAATTTCCACCAGGACATAGAATTTTTTACGATCCACGCCGCGGGGCTCATTGATGCCGATCAGCTTAAGCCCCAGCATGGCCAGCCGGACGCCAATCACCTGCCCCGCGCAGATATGGCCATGAATGGCCGTGGCTTTGTCTAATAATTCGTCAAAAGTTTCCATATATTCCTCGTATTTTTACTTGACAATATGCCGCTTTTAAAAGCAGAATATTAATATTATCCCAACAAAATAGCCCATCACCTTGTCTTTGTCCAGAATAGGCTGCTATGAATATTTACGCTGCACCGGAGTTGTTATGAAACTATTCAAAACTCAGGAACTCTATTATCTCCTGACTGCCATATTTTTTGGAGCGTTGACTATTTATTTAGCCGCCCCCTTTATTGACCATCACCAACTTGTCTTTTTGGTTTTTTCGTCCCTTACCGC
>CAZSOB010000394.1:0-1792 GCA_964608155.1 uncultured Desulfobulbia bacterium | reverse complement strand
AGTCTCTCGTTACGCCATATTTAACCGCGCTGGGGCCGCCGGCACATTCCGCCGCATTACCGCCTATGGTACAGAACCTGGAACTGGCCGGATCCGGGGGATAGAAGAGCCCCGCCCTGGCGGCCTCGGCCTGTAATACACCGGTAATCACTCCCGGCTCCACCACGGCGAGTTGATTATCCCGGTCTATGGTCAGTATCCGGTTCATACGGCCCAAACCCACCACCATCCCCCCGGCAACAGGCAGAGAGCCGCCGGTCATTCCCGACCCCGCTCCGCGGGGTACCACGGGCAAGGCAGCCTTAAATGCCAGCCGCATAACAGCGCTGACCTCGGCTGTCGTACCGGGAAGAACCACCACCTCCGGCATATACTCCATTGTCGTACCATCGTAAGAGTAACATTGCAGGTCTTCCGGGCTGTGCAGGAGGTTTTCCGGCCCAACAATTTCCCGTAATTGGCGAATAATTTTTTTATCCATCAGGCGGCCTTTTCAGATTATCTGTTTTAAATTTTGTGTTATGGTGTAGAATAGTTGGTTTTATCCCCTCCATATCCAATGAGGGTGGGTACCAATGGTTGATTGATTATACCCTGGGCTTAACAGTTTAGGCAAATAGAACAAAGATGAGCCAGAAAATTAAAATAGCCTTACTGGCTGGCGGTAAATCCGGTGAGCGTGAAGTTTCCCTGCGGGGGGCGGGCGAGATAGAGAAGGCCCTTGACCCAAATAAATATGAAGTTTGGCGTTATGACCCGGCCTGTGATATGGCACGTCTCGCAGCCGATGCCCCCCAACTTGATGCCGCCTTTATTCTGCTCCATGGTCTCATGGGCGAAGATGGCACGGTACAGGGTTTTCTTGATCTCCTGGGGCTGCCTTACCAGGGAGCCGGGGTACTGGGCAGCGCCCTGGCCATGGATAAGTCCCTCAGCAAAACCATCTACAGAAATAACGGGCTGCCAACCCCGAACTGGCGGATGGCCCAGGGCGGCAGTGATGACCATAGCCTGCTGATTAAGGAATTGGGACTGCCCTTAGTAATCAAACCGCTGCGTCAGGGCTCCAGTATCGGGATGAGTATCGTCCGCCAGGCCGCTGACTTAAAAGCCGCCATGGAGTTGGCATTTCAGCATGATCGGGAAGTAATGGTAGAACAATATATTCAGGGCCGGGAAATCACCGTTGGGATATTGGGTAACGATGAGCTCCAGCCTCTGCCCCTCGTGGAGATCATCCCCGGCGGCGAGTTCGCCTTTTTTGATTATCAGGCCAAATATCAGGCCGGGGCCTCCCAGGAGGTATGCCCGGCCGAGCTGAGCTCGGAAATCACCTCCCAGGCTCAGGAATATGGCCTCCGGGCGCACAACGCTCTTAAACTAAGGGGTTACAGCCGTACCGACATGATCGTAAACGAGGCGGGAATCTTTCTCTTAGAGACCAACACCATTCCCGGCATGACCCCCACCAGCCTGCTGCCAAAGGCCGCCGCCGCTGCCGGCCTGCCATTTCCGGCCCTCCTTGACCGCCTTATAGAGCTGGCGCTTCAGGAAACAGAAGGAAGAGGACAGAGGACAGAGGACAGATTATAGCGGCTGGCTATTAGTCGATGGATATAAGAATGGGACGTTGGTTGATAATATTCGGCTTAATTCTAATTGTAAGCGGCGGGGTGCTGTCTTTCGCGCCCTGGCTTATAAACTGGTTTGGCCGCTTACCAGGGGATATTCACTATGAGTCCCAGCGCTGCAAGGTTTTTATCCCCGTTACCTCAATGATTGTCATCAGCAT
>CAZSOB010000393.1:0-1792 GCA_964608155.1 uncultured Desulfobulbia bacterium | reverse complement strand
TTTAAAAAATCACCTGAGTTTGTTATCTTATTCCTGCCAGGTGAGAACTTTTTCAGCGCCGCCCTGGAAAATGACCCGCGCCTCATTGAAATAGGGGCGGAACAGGGGGTGATCATTGCCACCCCCACCATCCTGATAGCCCTGCTGCGGGCGGTGGCCTTTGGCTGGCGGCAGGACAAACTTGCCAGCAACGCCAATAAAATTGGGGAATTAGGTAAGATACTATATGAGCGTCTCCAGCACTTAAGCAATCATTTCAGTGAGATAAAAAAGGGCCTCGACCGCACCATCAATGCCTATAATAACGCCGTTGGTTCATATGAGAGCCGGGTCATGAGCGCCGCCCGTAAATTCGATGAATTGTCTCCATCCGCTATTTCCGAAGAACGAGAGGTGCCAATGGTTGAAAAATCACCAAGAACGCCGGTGAGCTGACTTCTTTTGGGAGCTGAATCTTAAAAAAAATAGCCGCCTCACCAGTTTTTATATCAGTCTAAATATGTTATATTGGTAATTATTTATCCTGCTTAAAACGGATGAATACACAGATACTACGAAACTGACAGCCTCAAGACTTTGCCGCCCCATGGCGTAAATAAAAAAAAGAAAAGTTCAAGGAGATAAGGATGAAATTAGGAATTAACGGACTGGGCAGAATTGGTAAATTATCAATCTGGCACCATGTCGGCCGCCAGTACTTCAGCGGTATTGTGGCCAATATCGGCCGCGGTGTCGGACAGGGTATAGAGGATCTGGCCGCTTCCATAGAGCGGGACAGCACCTATGGCCGGCTCACCAATTATCTGCACGGTTACAAGGGCGGCCGGGTTATAGAGAATTTAAACGACTCCGACGGCACCATGACCATTAACGGGATGCCGGTAAAGATCCTGCGGGAGTCGAGGAATCCGGCCGAAATCAAATGGCAGGAGAATGATGTCCGGCTGGTGGTAGACACCACCGGGGCCTTCACCGATCCCACCGCCGACGCGGCAGCCCCGGGCGGTGCCCTGCGGGGCCATCTCCAGGCCGGAGCCGAGAAAGTCATCCTCTCCGCCCCTTTCAAGATTAAGGCCCAGGGCATGTCCATGCCCGATGATGCCATAACCACGGTGATGGGAATCAACACCGATGATTATATGCCCACCCGGCATTGTCTGCTCTCGGCCGCATCCTGTACCACCACCTGTTTATCATACATGATAAAGCCGCTGCTCGATCATTTTGGGGCCGACAATTTTCTCAGCGCCTCCATGGTTACCGTCCATGCCGCCACCGGCAGTCAGCAGGTATTAGACCGGCTGCCCAAAAAAGGAGCCAAGGATCTGCGTAAAAACCGTTCCATATTAAATAACATAATTCTCACCACGACCGGAGCCGCCAATGCCTTGAAGCTGGTTATCCCGGAGATGGCTAATATCGGTTTTATTGCTGAATCAGTACGGGTTTCCACCTCCACCGGTTCGCTCATCATCCTGGTTATGAATATGCAGGATGATCTGGGACACCCCATTAAACGGGATCTCATAAACTCTATTTATCGTGATTACGCGGCCTCTTCACCTTATCTCGATTACAGCGACGCGCAAAACGTCTCCTCAGACATAATCGGTATGCCCTTTGCCGCTGCTACTATTGAAGGCACGGAAAATCATACCCGCACCGCCGTTATAAAGGTTAATTTAAGCAAACTGGGGATTAATGGTTCCACTGATATAATTGATGTTCCCGTTACCCAGGCCGTTATCTATGGCTGGTACGACAATGAACTCGGCAGTTACACCAATATGCT
>CAZSOB010000392.1:0-1796 GCA_964608155.1 uncultured Desulfobulbia bacterium | reverse complement strand
GTGTCTGAAAATAGAGAGCCTGCAACAAAACCGGAGAAACAAGAACCGGCCTCAATTCTGCGGCTTTTCACTCAGGTTTCTGCTCTCGGACGCCTTCCTCGGGAGTTCTATGATAAATCTTGTGCCCCTGCCTGCTTCACTGCTCACCTTTATATCGCCGTTATGATTCTTGGTAATTATATCATAGACAATGCTTAACCCCAGGCCGGTACCCTCACCAACTTTTTTGGTGGTAAAAAAAGGCTCAAAGATATGGCTCAGGTGCTCCGGGGCTATTCCCGCTCCGGTGTCGGTGATTTGGATATAGATATAATTTGCCTTGGCCCAGGTCTTTATATGGATTTCACCCCGGTCGACGATGGAATGAGCCGCGTTCACAAGCAGATTCATAAAGACCTGATTAAGCTGTTGGGGATAGCAGTCCAGAGCCGGGAGATTCTCGTCATAATCTTTTTTTAATTCCACCTTATATTTAAGCTCGTTCCAGACCATGTTGATAGTGGTGTCGAGGCATTCATTTATATCGGCCGCCTGTATATCACTGTCATCCACCCGTGAAAAGCCTTTAAGATCCATGACAATTTTCTTGACCCGCTCGCAGCCGTCTAAGGATTCGTTTATAAGATCGTTTATATCGGCCATGATAAAGTCCATCTTCAGAAGACGGCGGCTCTCGGCAGTCTCCGCAGCCTGACCGCTTTCCTTCATACGTTCTTCCAGGGTGGCGATAAAGGTGGAAATCTTGGCCATGTATTTTTTCATGGTGTTGATATTACTACCTATAAAGGCTACAGGGTTATTTATTTCATGGGCTACTCCGGCGGCGAGAAGGCCGATGGATGCCATCTTCTCCTGTTGCAGCATATGACTTTCAGCTTCCTTTAATTCTTCATAGGCCCGGGTAAGTTCATGGTTTTTAGAGACTAACATATGCATGAGGCTGTTAAATTCCTCGTTGATCTGGGATACCGGATCCTGGATACGCTTTTGGTAATAGAGACATTGGGCGCAGAGTTCTTTTTTACTGGAAAAATTGCCCTGCTGCTCGCCGTGGCATAATAATGTTCCGGATACCAGCCAGCAGCGGGCCTTCTCAACCCCATAGCAGGGGCATTCTGTACTAACGCATTCCAGCTCTTCATAGCAGCTCTTTTGGGTGCCATCCAAAGGCTCAAGGACGAATTCCCCGGCGTTAGCCAATTTAATCAGCTGAGAAATTTTATCTAAGGCAGTCTGTAACTGCTGCCGTTCCTTCTCTATTTCCCGGTTTTGGAGCTTCAACTTGTCGTTTATCATCTTTACCTCGCTTATATCGTTCAAGGTGATGACAAACATGGGCCGGCCGCCCTCCTCGACGCCATAAATTCTGGTATAGAAGAAACGTTCACTAACCTCGTGTCTATATTCAAAACTCGCCGCTATTAGATTTTTGGCCTCTATATTCAGGCCAGGATACAACTGGTTAATATTGCTGCCCAGGAGGATGGAGTAGTCAAGGCCGGTAAATTCAGCCACCGGGTTATTGCAGCGTTGCACGGTAAGCTCCGCATCGGTCAGGATGAGCATGTCATCCACGCAGTCGATGGTCATTTCCCATTGCCGTTTAGCATGTTCCACGGTCTTCAGCAGTTCCTTCTGCTCTTGATGTTCACGTTTTAACTCCGAGTTTTTGGCTGCCAGTTCCAGTCTGATGGCACGTTTTTCGTTAATAACCAGGTCTATTTTTTTTAATAAAATTAAGGCGGTAAGGGACGAAAAAACCAAAAAGACAAGTTGGTGATGGTCAATAAAGGGGG
>CAZSOB010000391.1:0-1799 GCA_964608155.1 uncultured Desulfobulbia bacterium | reverse complement strand
TTCCTAACAGCTCTTTGCCTTACCGGCAGCCGCGAGGCCAGATTATTTATTTTATGAATGGAAGTACCACCCAGACTGTCCCTAACCTTCAGAATACACTGTATTTTTTCTTTGTCAACCGTGGCCGCCGATATTGGCAGTACGATCTGGGCCGGCAACGACCGGCCGTCGAAGGTATCTAACAAGACGTTATCCGGAGCCCATAATTCCAGATTCCAGCCCACCACCGGCACCCTGTCGCCAGCCCGCAGATTGGCATGAAGTTTATCCCCCACCTTTTTTAAGGCCATTTTAACTCTCGGCCGGGCAGCAAGCAGCATAACCTTTCTGCTTATCTCACTACTATTTCCAGCCCTGTCCCAAACCTTGAAACAGATACGATAAATACCTTCATCGGCCCGCAGATTACGATTGGTCTGCCCGCTCCAGACAAATTGCTCCGGCAGATCACCGCTGCCACGGTCACGCATAATAACCTTATGTTTAGAGTCAACCACGGCCATAGCCCATTTTTTTATCGGTTCCGGCTTCTTTAATTTAATAGAAAACAATATCTTATCGCGAAAGGCCGGCAGGGCTCCAACCTTAACGGCCTGTAACTTCATGGTGAATTCAGGCGGCCGGGAATCGACAATATATGAGCCAAGATATGTTTCTACGTGTTGGCCAGAGGGCCAGTCTAATACCAGGGTCACAGGAAATTCATCGTCTTTAAATTTATCCGCCGCAAGGCGCCTGAACAGACGGCCGTCAGACTCATTACTGGCGACCTGCGTCCCTTGACCGGGCTTGTTATCAACCCCGACCCATTTAGCCTCATAAAAACGGCCATCCTCGGAAGAGGCCAGGTGAACATTATTCCCCACCTTTATAAAGACCTTGGCCCGGCGGCTGAAGGCGTTATTGTCATGAAAACGAAGAGTGCATGTTATATCCTGACCTGGCCTGACAAATTTAGGGGTAAACAGAACCGACTCCACCTGGATATATGATTTTTTCTGAATCCTGGCCAACTGCGCTCCTGCCATGGCCCGGCCGGCGGTGAAATTAAGTTCCCGCGGCCAGTCCTTAAATATCCGCCCGGTTAGGATAGAACGAATAGCGTTTAATGAGTCAGGGCTGTTGATCCCCAACAGATGCTGTTCTGCCAGCTGACTGAGGCCGCGGGTATTGCTCCAGACGGTTAAACCGTCACTGGTTCTAATTAAGGAAATGGTAAGCCCCATGGCAGCAGGTTTTTTATGCTGCTCGCAGACCGAGGCCAAAACCACCAGATCGGCCCTTAGTGCCTGCCGGGCCCGCATGATGATCGGAGAAGAGAGATAACCGAGCTGGCGGATGTTATAACGAGCCATAAAATCCATGACCTTGCTTTGAGGAACAACATCAATACCCTTTCGGCTCACCTCAGCGCGTAAAAAATTGGTCATCGCCAGATCAACGCTGTTGTGCTGACGGCTCAAGTCATCAACCGGGAATACGGCGGCGGTAATCGCCCAGACAATCGAGGAGCTGAGGAGAACAATTAACGCGGCTATAAGCCCCAGAATATGTGGATATTTTTTCTTCATCTGCTTGCAAGTCTAACTATTTTTCAGAGGACAAATATCACTCTTACTCTTATAAACTTGCAAGTTCTATTCCGTTCCCAGCCTACGCAAGCATAGATTATTCTTTTATGACATAATAACAGGCCATTACCACTCAAGAAAATTATCAGGTACTGGCAGAAACAGAAGGGGGCCTGCGCTTGCTGTAATTACAATTACAACTGGCGCAGGCCCCTTTTTAAAAGTGGA
>CAZSOB010000390.1:0-1812 GCA_964608155.1 uncultured Desulfobulbia bacterium | reverse complement strand
CCGGATGACCGGAGCGGGCCTTTTCAATGGCATCCATACTTAAGGCTCTGACGGCATTGGCGAGTTTTTTCCGTGAAGGTGTGGGCATGGCTTTCTCCTGTGTGAACTTTATTGGCGATTAAATCCGGCTTATCGCTGCTTCTTGGCGTTTTCTCTTTTATTAAGAGAGTACAAGAGTTGTGCCAGCCCGGAAATGTCGGGAGTCTGGCGCTTAAAGTGTCGTTTAATCAGTGGGTTGTGGGTGAGAAGGGAAGGGACGAATTCCCTTGGGCCTGTGCCGAAAGCGGCTCAGGAAGGGCGGGAGGAGGGCTGTAACCTGGCCGTAACTGGCGCAGGATGCTGTTTGGGGATGGTTTGCCCGCGGAGGGGGTTCGTTGGTCTCGCGGGCAATTCTGAGCTGGATTTGATTTGTCGCAAATCAGCTGTTAAGATATGTTTTGCGTTTTATATAATTGGAGGAGCTATGCGGACAATGCTTAATATTGAAGACTATCTATTTCCTTCATTTATACAAAGGCCGCTTGCCGGTGGTTTTACGGGGGGCCAGCCACGGTTTTCATGTTCCATAGTTTCCGGCTGCCGGGGCATGACTCTTACTCCTCTGAGACCTGATTAACCGTATTATCGCATACATAAGGGCATAAATATCATGGATGGAACACGATTCATAGTGGCGGGAATGTTCATCGACGGCAGCGGGGCCGAGGCACGCAGGAATGTCCTGCTAAGGGTGGAGGGCGGCGTTATTACTGCCGTGAACCCGGCGGTGTCTCTTGCCCATAGTGACGCGCCGGTTGATGACCTCTCATACTGTACAATTTTACCGGCGCTGGTTGACTGCAGCGTCTCCCTGTCGCGATCGCCCGCTGTGGATGGTAAGGCGCGATTATTCTATGAAGAGTCCGGCCCCGCCGAAAGGGAGGCCATGCTGGAGCGGCATATCAGCTACTGCCACGCCCACGGAGTGCTGGGAGCGGCTGACTGTGATGAAATAAGCGGCTTGGTGAAAGATTATCAGAAGAGAACGGCCGGGAAGAGCATAATCGACATCCGGACATCCGGCCCTCTATGCCGGAGCCGGCAGGCCGGCGGCCCGGTGGACGGTGATTTCCTTAAGATCGCCTATTCCCGTAATATCGAGGCAGGGGATGTCTCGTCTCCCCGCTTCAGCTATGAAGACCTGGGCCGCGTTCTGGGGTGCAGAGGGGCAAAAAAGGCGGTGGTGGTGGCCAATGGCCGGCAAGAGGTAGCGGAAGCGCTTGAGGCGGGGTGCGAGGCCATCGAGCAGGGGTACGCCATGGGTGAGGATAATCTCAGGAAAATGGCGGAGCAGGAGGTGCTGTGGATTCCCAACGTACTGCGGGCCAAGAATGCCCTGGATGCAGCCGGCAGCGGCGGGGACGTGTGCTGCCGTTTCTCCCATCGTTATGTGGCACCGGGAAAGCGGGTTCCCGGCGCCGAGGCTCTTTGGAAAAAGACGCTCAACGAACAACTAAGGCAGTTGCGCTTGGCCAGAAAGTTGGGAGTGCCAACGGCCGTGGGAACCGGCGCCGGCAGTATTGGCATACTCCATGGCGAGTCCATGGCCGAGGAGATGAAATTATTTATCAAGGCCGGCTATTCACGGGAGGAGGCCATCCGCTGCGCGTCGGAAAATGGAGCCAGATTCTTCGACATGGAGGACTTGGGCGCGCTCACTGTCGGCCGGAAAGCAACATTTCTGATTACCAGGGGTACGGTGCAGCAGCTGCCAAGAAAACTCTCCTATCTTGAAGGCATTTATGTTAACGGCGCGCCCAGCGCCGCATATCA
>CAZSOB010000389.1:0-1816 GCA_964608155.1 uncultured Desulfobulbia bacterium | reverse complement strand
CCCGAGTGCGGCAATGATACTGATTTTTTTGAGGTGGCAGACGGGGTGATAATTACCACCCGCTACGTTCAGAATGATGATTGCAGCTTTAGTCAGGATGGTGATGAATCGCAGATATTGGGCGATATAAAATTTTACTGCGCAGAGTGTAACGCAGATTTGTCATATTCACACCAGCGTTTCTTGGCAATGCTTTTTTGATTATGGCCCGGAAACCTTTGATTATAAGGGATAATCAAACCCTGCGCCGAAGGTATAATGAGCTGGGCACCTTGGATACGGTCGTGGGCCGCGTTGGTGTGCGGCTGGGAGAGGAAAACGTACTCATTGATCTGTTGGAGCGGGGAGTCAGGTTGATTCCTTCGGCCCTCTCTCAGGCGATCAGCCGCCGTAAGACTATGCAGGCCCGGGTCTTTGGCCCCTGGATGCCGCCGTTGACCACGGCTGTTTATGACATTCATCAGCTTCTTGACGCCCTGGGTTTATTCCCGGCCGGGGCAGTGGTGACTAAGCAGGATGGTAAAAATGCCGGCCTTGGCGTGCAGCTCTGGCGGTCTATTGAAGATATTTACAGCCTGGCCACTCTTGGTAATATGCCATTTCCTTTTGTTCTCCAGCCCTTTTATAAGGAGGCTATAGATATAAGGGTCATTGTTATAGGCGACTATGTGGAGGCCTATGAACGTTATAACGGCTCGAATTTCCGTCATAATCTGCATTGTGGCGGCGCAAGCCGGCCTTGTGAACTAAGCGTAGAGCAGCGGAATATTTGTCGTCAGGTGATGGCAAGGGGGAAATTCCCGTACGCTCATCTCGATTTAATGGTCAGCGGGAAGGACGATTATCTTATTGAGATAAACCTGCGAGGCGGGATACGGGGAGCGCGGATTTCACCGGCGCGCTATAAAGAGATGATAAGCGCTGTCCATGAAAAGTTGCTGGGCGGTTAGATAGCTAAGCAAAAAAAAAGGCACCTTTTAAAAAGGTGCCTTTTTTTGCGTTCATTAAGAAAAAAATGATTATACGCAACCAGTAGGTTTAGGCAGACCAGCCATTTTACAGGCTCCTTTACCAGGTCCTGAGGGGAACAACTCATAAATCCTCTTCAGGGGGAAACCAGTGGTTTTGGACAAGATACGAACCATGGGGGCAATACCGTTCTTCTTGTAGTATTCCTGTAGAATGCTGATGATCTTGTTGTGCTCATCAGTCATTTCACTGATACCTTCCAGAGCCTTTACATAGTCTGTCCAGTTATCATCCCACTCTTCCATACCATTGGTCAGGAAGCCATCCTCATCTACGTTGTAGGTTTTACCATTATGTTCAATTGTTGCCATGTTGCTCCTCCTTTACTATTTTAAAAAATTAAATGGCCAAGCAAGTATCAAATTTAGGTTTAACTTGATACTATAGGTGTTTCTGTTTGTCAAGACACAAAAATAATAAAATATTTGTAACTATTCAGCAGCACCCCATATCGGAGTCTACGCTTACCTCGTCCATTTAGGCCTTCTCGAATACCAAAGTATGCTTCGAAGGCCTAAATGAACGAATCTGGAGCACTGCTGAACAGTTACAGCCTGGGGGCTATTGTTACTTTTAGATATCACGCTGAATAGTTACCAAATATTTATTAATTTGGCGTGCTATTGTTGGTTTTAAACTTAGAGGACGGTGAAGGGAGAGGGATTGTCGAGCATATCAGGATAATCAACAATGAAATGAAGGCCGCGTGATTCCTTTCTCTGTAGGGCTGATTGGACAATAAGATCAGCCAGCAGGGTGATATTTCGGAGTTCGACAAGATCAGGGG
>CAZSOB010000388.1:0-1818 GCA_964608155.1 uncultured Desulfobulbia bacterium | reverse complement strand
AGATCAGCCCAATTATCGCCACCCCCTCCGGCTACCAGATATTCAAACTCACCAACGCCCCAGGCCAAAAGCGCCAGGGGCTGAGCGCGGTTCACAACGAGATAAAGAATATTCTTTACAAGCAGGAGGAGGAAAAAGCATATCAGAAATGGCTCACATCCCTGCGCAGTAAGGCCTTTATCAAATACAACCCATAGGGGTAAAAGTTTACGGCTTTACTCGTTAATTATGTAACCATGCAAAATCTAAAAACAATTAGGCTGGTTATAATAAGGACGCAGGAACTCGGCGAATCGGACAAATTAATTACCGGCTATAGTAAAGAGAGCGGCAAAATACAGCTGCTGGCCAAGGGCGCTAAACGGAGCCTTAAACGGTTTGTCAACAAATTGGAGCTTTTCTCTTACTTAACCGTCCAATACAACGACAAATACCGCCTGCCCATCATCAATTGGGCTGAACTCCTTGACAGCTTCCTGCCCCTGCGCCAGCGCTACAACTCCTATACAACCGCTGTCCTTATCTGCGAACATCTCTACTATTGGATCGCCGCTGATGATGGCGATGAGGAATTGTTTAGATGCCTGCTCTGGTTTCTAAAAGAATTGGCCGGCCAGCCCGCTCGGGACAGGCAATTACTAACTCTCTTCCTCTGCAAGTTCTACGACCGCTTAGGCTACCGGCCGGATTTAACGGCCTGCGCCGTTTGCGGTGAACTGGAGAATACCGCCGCTCCCTTTGCCTTCCGGACAGGACACGGAACTATTATCTGCCGCCGCTGCTATATAGAAAGGGGGGCTGTCCCCCTCGCCCTGCCCACCATCAAACTTTTAAGACTGGCCTTTGAGCTGCCGGTGGAAAAATTATCCCGCCTTAAATTCAGCACCCAGGCCTGCCGGGAGGCACTTAATCTCTTCCGCTGTTACGGCCGCGATCTTCTCGACAGGGACATCCAGGCCTGGCAGCCCCTGAACATGGCGGGGTTTTCACCCCCCTTGGAAAAAAGGAAAATTTAATCTGTCTCCCGGCCTAAAACCACCAGTTAGACTTAATGCAAACCCCTAACCGGGCATTACTGTATTTTAATAGATAATTTTTCTTGACAAGACGGCAATGTTTTTCTATTTTACAGCCTTTCCATTTGGTGCTGGGGAGTGGTCTAATGGCAAGACAGCAGACTCTGACTCTGCGTATTCGGGGTTCGAATCCCTGCTCCCCAGCCAAATTCCTTGTCCTCTCCTGCCCTGTTACCTATCCATCAAGAGCGCTGCGAATAGATTGGGCCAGTTGATTCCGGCTTACCGGCTTCATCAAGTATCGCACTATTCCTATTTCCCGGGCCTTTTCTTCATTAATCAACTCGCTGAATCCCGTACAGAGTACCACTGGCATAGCCGGTTTAATTTTTAAAACCGCCACCGCCAGCTCAGCCCCCGTCATCCTCGGCATGGTCATATCCGTACAGAGAAGATCAAATTGGTCTGGCGCCTGGCGAAACAGCTCAAAGGCCTGCTGACCGTCACGGCAGCCGGCCACCTTATAGCCCAGATTAGACAAGATCTTTTTCTGCAGCTTTAAAACCCCCGGGTTATCTTCCGCCAAAAGAATACGCTCATGACCGGCAAGCTCAATCCTGCCATCCGCAGCCACCGCCTCTTCCTCATCGTCAACTACATATTCTTCCGGCAATACAGGTAGATAAACGGCAAAAGCAGTTCCCTTGTTTAGTGCACTTTCCACCTTCACGGCCCCATGACAACGGATGACCACGCCATGCACCACAGCCAGCCCCAACCCCGTCCCCTCGCCCTGTACCTT
>CAZSOB010000387.1:0-1828 GCA_964608155.1 uncultured Desulfobulbia bacterium | reverse complement strand
AGGGGTCGGAAACCCCGGTAACGCCCTTGACCTTACCGGCCCGGGCTCTGGCATAAAGCCCCTTGCGGTCGCGCTGTTCACAGACCTCCAACGGCGTGGAGACGTAGACCTCTATATAACCGCCGTAATGATTGATTAACTCCCGGTTGGCCTGTCTTGATTCCTCGTAGGGGGCAATGGGGGCGCAGATGGCAATGCCGCCGTTTTTGGTTATCTCACTGGCCACAAAACCTATGCGGGTAATATTAAGATTGCGATGAGCCCTGGAAAAATTAAGCTCCGAAGAAAGATTTTTACGGACAATATCGCCGTCCAACAGGGTAATAGGCCGATCACGCATCTCCATGAATTTCACCATCAGAACCTTGGCCAGGGTCGATTTTCCGGAGCCGGAGAATCCGGTAATGAATATAGTAAAACCCTGCCGGCCGCGGGGCGGAAAGGCCCATCTTAACTCCTTCACCACCTCCGGGTAGGAAAACCAGGCGGGAATATCGAGATCGTGCTCCAGGCGGCGCTTAAATTCCAGCGAGGAAATGGTCTTGATCTCCATCTCGGGCTTGACCTCAGGACGGGGAATATACTGGGCCATGGACTCGACATAGACCATCTCGGTGAGCGGCACCATGTTGATAGCGGTCTCCGGCTCATACTCCCGCACCAACTTCTGGGCCGCCCCCCGCTCATAGAACAACTCCGTGTCATCCCTGCCGGCAAAGGGATCGGCATGATCGTCCGCCACCAGAAAATGACTGCAGCCGAAGTTCTTCTTGATAACGGCCTGCCAGAGGGCCTCACGAGGCCCGGCCAGACGCGAAGCCATGGGCAGCAGGCTTAACATAGTCATATTGCGGGGAAATTTTTTGACAATCTCCTCATAACAGCGAACATGGGTGTAATGATCTATGTTCCCGGGATGACTGAGCCCCACCACCGGCTGCAGAAGAATATTGGCACCAACCTCCCGCGCCGCCCGCAGCACCATCTCCCGATGGGCGCAATGCAGATAATCATCGGTATGAAAACCAATAACCTGGCGCCAGCCATTTTGGCTGAAATGCCGGTTGACCTCGGCCGGGGTCAGGCGAATATCCTTGAAATCATAATGAGGCGGCAGGTGCAGACCCTCTAAGGAGCCGCTCACATACCAGTCACCATTCCCGTAAAGACGGCGGACACCAGGATGATCTTCAGGGTCATCAGTACCGTAAACGGTTAGGGCCTCAAGTTTTTTGTCTGGCTGCCAGACCTCCCCCACGGTGAGGACGGCCAGCATAAAACCTTCAGAATCATTAACAGCCACCTTGTCCGCTGGCTTTAAATTCCCGGCCGCAGCCTCATCTATATCAAGGCAAATGGGAATGGGCCACAGTGTACCGTCTATTAGACGCATATCCTTAACTACCGAGTCGTAATCCTCCCGGCTCAGATAACCATTAAGAGGATAAAAGGCCCGGTTCAGCAGAAGTTCCAGATCACAAAGCTGACGTTTGTTAAGGTCGATGGCCGGATAATCAACGGCCTGTTTTTTAATATCTTCGGCCCGGCGAAAATGTACCAGCAGACTTTCCGAATATATAGTCATGGTATTTTTCTCATCTCTTATCAGTAATATCCGGTTTAGAACCGGGGATTGATATCAATCAAGCTTACGGCACCAGGGAAACTGATTTTATTTTCCCGCTTTCTATTTGGGACAGAACACCTATAACAAGCGCTCACCCGGCAGTCAATAATATTAACTGCCGGGTAACTGTTCAGCTGCACCCAATCCGGAGTCTGCGCTTTCCTGAACAGTTACAGTCCGGCGATTATTGTTACTTTTAGA
>CAZSOB010000386.1:0-1828 GCA_964608155.1 uncultured Desulfobulbia bacterium | reverse complement strand
GGCTATAAATTTCATGACTACTGGGCCTATACCCGTACCATTGAGGAGTATTGGCAGGCCAATATGGATTTGCTGGGGCCAACCCCCTCAATAGACCTTGAGGCCTGGGGCCTGCGGACAAATCTGGAACATCGAGGTATCCGGGACTACGCCCCGGCCAGGATTGGTTCAGGCGCCAAAATCTCCGACAGCCTGATTTATAACGGCTGCGAAATAGAAGGCCGGGTGGAGCACTCCATTTTGTTTCCGGGCGTCAAGGTTGCCCCTGGGGCCGTGGTACGTAATTCCATCATTTTTTTTAATAACCGCATTGGCAGCAGGGCGCGGCTGGAAAAGGTAATCTGCGATGTCAACAGTACTGTTGGCGAATCCTCCATTCTGGGCGGCCCAGGGCCGGCGGCAGATTGCCGGGCTCTGGTTTTGGGCTGGAATAACCATCTGCCGCCAGATACAGTTATTGGCGCAGGCTGCGTGATCTATCCCGGCCAGGATCCGAAAAAATTCAGCGTGCAGACAAGCTGTGGAGAGGTGGTGCGATGATGCCCAATCACGACAATACCCTGGTACTGCTTCTCGCCGGAGGCGTGGGCAGCCGTCTCAATATCCTGGTACAGACCAGGGCTAAACCAGCGGTACCCTTTGGCGGTATTTACCGCATAATAGACTTTTCGTTAAGCAATGTCATGAACTCCGGTATGTCGCGGGTCGGGGTGTTGACCCAATACAAACCCCTTTCCCTCATGAACCATCTCGGGATTGGCGAGGCCTGGGATTTAAGCGGCCGCACCAGGGGGATTAAGATTCTACCGCCTCGTACCGGTTCTAAAGACTCCGACTGGTACAGGGGGACGGCAGATGCCGTGCGCCAGAATATTGATTTCATCCGAGCCCATCCCTCCAAAGAGATTATCATCCTCTCCGGCGATCATATATATCATATGGATCTCGCGGATATGCTTGCCGTGCACCGCCGCAAGAAGGCCAATCTCACCATTGGCATGATGCAGGTGCCCCTGGCACAAATTCATCAATTCGGGGCCGGCATTGTCGATGATAATGACCGGATTATCGGCTGGGAGGAGAAACCAAAAGATCCAAAAACCGATCTGGCCTCCATGGGCATCTATGTTTTTGAAACCAAATACCTGCTCCATGTCCTAAAAGAGGAACGGCAGGAAAATGATTTCGGCATGCACATAATCCCCAGGGCTATCAGCCGTGACCGGGTGTACGCCTATCCATTCCGGGGCTATTGGCGGGATGTCGGCACCATTCAGGCCTACTGGCAGGCCAATATGGATCTTTTGAATCCAGCCTCAGGCATTAGACCGGCGCAATGGGGGATTCGTCCCAATCCGGATGCCGACGGCCGAGAGGCTGACCGACCGGCGGCCCGTTTCGTTGCCGGCTCAAAGGTGACAAATTCACTTATTTCAGCTGGCTGCGTCATTGAGGGGGAGGTGAATAATTCCATTTTATCACCAGGAATCAGGGTCGGGGCCGGAGCCGTGGTGCGTAATTCCGTCCTTATTGATGACTGTGTGATTGAGACCGGGGCGTTGGTGGATCTTGCCATTATGGACAAACGGGTACGAGTCGGACAGGGAGCGGTGGTGGGCCAGGGCGGCAATCTGACTCAGGCCAACAGTCAATATCCCCAACACCTTTACACCGGCATTACCTTAGTTGGTAAGGACGCGGCCATCCCGCCAGCCGCCATAATCGGCCGGAACTGCATTATCTCTCCCCGGATAAAGGAAGATTCTTTTCCCGGCGGAGAAATTATCAGCGGTACCAGTATTGGTTTAGACTAATATAACATAAATCG
>CAZSOB010000385.1:0-1839 GCA_964608155.1 uncultured Desulfobulbia bacterium | reverse complement strand
CTGAGTAAATGTACCATAAAAATAAACACATACATTTCGTCGGTATTGGCGGCATCGGGATGAGCGGTATTGCCGAGCTTCTGCTTAATCTCGGCTATAAGGTAAGCGGCTCTGATCTCAGGGAAAGCGATATCACCCGGCACCTTACGGCGGTCGGGGCAAAAGTCTATATCGGTCATCGCGCCGCCTGGATTGCCGGGGCTGAGGTGGTGGTCATCTCCTCCGCCATCCGCGGCGATAATCCCGAGGTGGCGGCAGCTCGTAAAGAAAAAATTCCGGTGATTCCCAGGGCCGAGATGCTGGCGGAGTTAATGCGTCTTAAGAAATATGGGATTGCCGTGGCCGGCAGTCATGGCAAAACGTCCACCACCTCACTCACCGGCTGGCTGCTGGCCCAGGCTGATTTTGATCCCACCGTGGTCATTGGCGGTCTGGTGAACAGCATGGACAGTAACGCCAAGCTGGGCAGCGGTGAGTTTATGGTGGCTGAGGCCGATGAGAGCGACGGCTCATTTTTACACCTGGCCCCGGTAATTGAGATTGTTACTAATATTGACCTGGAACATCTCGATTTTTACCATGATATTGAAGAAATCAAGGCCGTATTCATGGAATTTATTCATAAAATTCCCTTTTACGGGGCCGTTGTCCTTTGTCTTGATAATGATAATATTGCCAGCCTCCTGCCGCAGATTAAGAAAAGGGTTATCACTTACGGCCTGAGCGCCCAGGCCGATATTCACGCCCGGGACATAGTGACTAAGGGGCTGAACTCGAGCTTTGAATTATGCCGCGGCCACGAGGTGTTGGGAACCATTGATCTGCCCCTGGCCGGCACTCATAATGTCTATAATTCCCTGGCCGCCATGGCGGTGGCCATGGAACTCGGAGTGTCTTTTGAGATGATCCGTGCCGCCCTAACTGATTATTCCGGGGTGCAGCGCCGTCTGCAAATAAAGGGAGAAGCCGCCGGGATCACGGTGATTGATGATTACGGCCACCATCCAACTGAGATCAGGGCCACGCTCCGGGCTCTGCGTGAGGCCTGGCCCAAACGGCGCCTCGTGGTGATCTTTCAACCCCATCGTTACAGCCGGACTCAAGCGTTGTTTAAGGAGTTTTGCACCGCCTTTCATCAGGCGGATATGTTGTTTATGACCAATATCTACGCCGCTGATGAAGATCCCATTGCCGGGGTCTCATCCGAGGCCCTGCTGGAGCAGATTCGGGCCCATGGCCAGAAGGGTGTTCATTTCGTGGCTGAGGTCAATGAGGCGGCGGCTCAGGTACTTCCTCACCTGCGGGCGGGGGATGTGGTTCTGACCCTGGGGGCCGGGAGTATCTGGCGGGCCGGAGAGCAGGTGCTGGCGGGAATAAAAGGGCGGGGGGCTGCAGAATAAAATCCGGGTACCAGACATATATTAAAGAGCTGACAGGGCTTTGGGTCGGCAGAATTGAGCGGGATGTTCCCATGTCCACTCTTTCTACCTTAAAGGTGGGCGGGCCAGTCGCCGGGGTTTGTTATCCAGCCTCGACTGCCGATTTGAGCAGTCTGCTCAAGGCGCTGTCCCGTCTAACAATCCCCTGGCAGGTAGTGGGGCGGGGCAGTAATATTCTGGTAGCGGATCGCGGACTTGCCGGGGTGGTAATTCTGCTTGGTTCAGAGTTGGGCCGTATACAGCCGCTGGCCGGGGAGGGACTAATTCATGTAGAGGCTGGACGAAGCCTCGCCGGGTTGATTGACTGGTGTGCGGAGCGGGGTTTAAGCGGCCTGGAATTTTCCGCCGGGATTCCCGGCACCGTGGGCGGAGCGCTAAAGATGAATGCCGGGGCCTGGGG
>CAZSOB010000384.1:0-1842 GCA_964608155.1 uncultured Desulfobulbia bacterium | reverse complement strand
TAACCACCCAGGACACCAAGGCGGAATTAGGGGGGATAACCGGCGAGGTCAGAAATATCCTCGCCCGCTATCAGGATCATAAAAAACAATTACGCCAGCAGTTAGAGGATAATTTTGCCCTGCAGGCAGCCCAGCTCCAACAAAACCTGGCCCAGCAAACTGGTATGCAGATGAAGATAAGCCCGGCCCAGCATCCGGAGTTCCAGAAGGAATGGCAAAAGGTGATGGAGCAGATGAACGATCAGTACCTGAACGCCCTGGAACAGTACAAAGACGCCATTTATAAAATCCTGGCAGTAGACAGATAACTATGGATGTGGAAATATTTTTAGACTGCAGTGAGGCGGCCCCGGAGAATATGCCCCGTATTGAGCAGGGTTTTCAACGCTGGTTCAATGAGGGGGCGGAGATACGTCCCAACAAAATCAGTTTTAACGGTCTGACCCCTCTGGAGGGACAGCAGCGCTATCTCGTTAACCTGGGATATGCCGATCCCATCTCCGCCTTTCGCAACCTTCACGCCCGTCTGCGCAATCTGGGGGTAAAGGTCTTTCTCCACTTTATATATTAGGACAGTCAGCGGCTGCTCCCTGAAAAATCCGGAAGCATTCGCTTTTGGTAATTATTCAGCGTGATATCTAAACGTGGCAGTAACCACCGGGGTGCAGCTGAATAGTTTACCGCTTTTGTTCTTTACCGGCTTGACAAAGACCTGATTAAATGGTGATGATAAGTAAATCAGGTAATTTTTTCCAGTGATGTCCGGTTAAGAACTTGCATTGATAAAACTTACGGCACTGAGGGGACTGATTTTATTTTTCCCGGCTTGCGATCCGGGGACAGAATAATTTTCGCAAAAAAACGCGAAAAAAATTCAGCCCCCCTAAGTTAAGAGGAAAAATTTAATCTGTCTCCCGGTCTAAAACCACCGGTTAGTCTTAATGCAAAACTCTAACCGGACACCGCTGAATTTTTTGTATTTTCTCCAAAAGTGCGGGAAAATACTCTTTGCAGGTTGGGTTCCGCAAAAACGGCTTAACGCCAGGTAAGTGTAACTTAGTGGAAACTCCGACTTGCATTTATAAAATTTTCATCACCACTTTTGCGTACAATCTTTGTCGTACTGCTGGAGAAGTGACAATTTTTTTTTTAAAATGAACAAGATGGCCACCAAAAAAGCATATACCGGCCAGGAGAAGGCCTACGAGGGCAGATGCGCCTTTCTCGCCGGCGACTACGAGACAGCCCTGCCCCTCTTTGAACAGGATTGGCAGCAGCACCAGGATCATCTTGATTCTCTCCTCCATATTGGTTATTGCCACAGTATAATGGGCCATTGGCAGGAGGCGGCCGCGGCCTATAAACGCCTGACGGAACTTGCCCCCGACCACGGCCACGCCCATGATCTGCTGGGCACCAGCCTCCACAAGACCGGACAGTTGAAAGAGGCGGCTCAGGCCCTGAGCCGGGCCGCCACGCTGCGACCGACGGACGCCTTGGTCAGATGCAACCTGGCCGTGAGCTGGCGGGAACTGGGCCGTCTACAAAATTCCCTGCATACCCTGCGGGAGGCCGTTAAACTGCAACCGGACTTCGCCTTTGCCCATTTTGAACTGGGGCGAACCCTGGTGGAAATGGATGACTGGCCGGCAGCGGAGGCGGCCTTTAAAGACGCCTTAAATATTGAGCCGAAATTTGCCAGAGCCCATCTAAATCTCGGTATCGTTTACGCGGTGCGGGGTAACTGGCGGGCCGCCCGGCAGGAATATGAATGGCTACAGCACTTGGACCGCCGTCTCGCCGACCAGCTTCAGGATGCCATTGAGGGCAATAGATGATACG
>CAZSOB010000383.1:0-1855 GCA_964608155.1 uncultured Desulfobulbia bacterium | reverse complement strand
TGATCAATAATCTCATTGGCCAGAACCTTGCCCAGCTGCACCCCCTCCTGATCAAAGGAATTAATATTCCAGATAAAACCCTGCATAACGATTTTAGTCTCATAAACCGCCATCAGCGCCCCCATGGTATAGGGGGTCAAACGGTCAGCGAGAAGAATACAGTTGGGGCGGTTACCGGCAAAGCGGCGGTTGGGATTGGCGTTATCACGGCCGGCAGCCATGGCAAGAGACTGGGCCAGGAGATTAGCCAGCAGCTTCTCCTGTGATGTGGTGCCCTGAATCTCCAGATCCTCCCCATGTTGGCTCTGACGAAAGCCGATAAATTCCACCGGCACAATGGTCGTCCCCTGATGAAGAAGCTGATAAAAGGCGTGCTGGCCATTGGTACCCGGCTCGCCCCAGACTACGGGGCCGCTCTGCCAGGAAAGGGGCTGACCGAAGCGGTCAATAGACTTACCGTTACTCTCCATATCACATTGCTGCAGATGGGCGGTAAAACGAATCAAGGCTTGGCTGTAAGGCAGAACCGCCAGGGTATCACAGCCCAGAAAATTATGATTCCAAATCCCGAGCAAGGCCATGAGCAGGGGGATATTGCGCCGAATATCCGTCTCCTCGGCCGCCTGATCAATATCATGGGCTCCGGCCAGAATTTCCGAGAGTTGCTCAAAGCCCAGGGCAAAACCCAGCATCACCGCCCCCACCATAGAGGTAACACTGTAACGGCCGCCGATATAGTCGAACATATAAAAGGAGCGCAGATAACGGGCCGGATTATCCATGGGGCTGCCCTTGCCGGTAACGGCAATAAAATGACGGCCGGGGTCGAGTCCGGCCGCTTTGAAAGAGGCCCGCACCAACTCCTCATTGGTGAGAGTCTCCAGGGTGGAGCCACTCTTGGAGACCACATTGACCAGGGTACGGCTGAGATCCAGACCTTGCAGAACAGCGGCGGCATCATCGGGATCAACATTGGAGATGAAATGAACCCGCCGATTCTGAATCCGGAAGGCGGCCAGGGCGAGATAAAGAGCCCGGGGGCCAAGGTCAGAGCCGCCAATCCCCACCATTACCATATCGGTAAAGGATTCACCGGCCTCATTGACAATCTCGGCAACCATTAAACCATTAAGAAAATCCTGTAGTTTCCGCAGCTCTTCCCGGGCCTGAGAACTGGCCTCTGCATGCAGGGGGCTGTCCCCCAAATCACGAACCGCGGTATGGAGGGCCATACGCTCCTCACTTTCATAACCATTTATACGATTAACCACCTCCCCCCGCTTCATCCCCTTAAACTGTTCAACAACCTGGCTCTCATCGGCCAAGTCCTGCAGGGCGGTTAGGGTATCGTCGTTAATCCGCTCAGTGGCATAAAGCAGCTCAAAATCTTTCATCCGGCAGCAATATGAGGCAAGACGTCCGCTGTTTAAGGCACCTTGAGCGGTCATGGAAAAGGGATTAAGGGCTAACTCTCGTAAACGGGCAGCCGCCTTGTTACTGAAAAGGCCATGATATTTAGTCATTTTTTCACCTCGCTTTTTTGAAAAAAGTAATTTAACCACATGTTTTAATTAAATTAAAATGATATCACCGATATCTCAAACTCTGTTTATGCTGCAAGTCTCAAGTTTAAAAAATAATAATCATGAAAAAAACTATTTAAAATTAATTAGTTATAATTTATTATCATATAAATAGTTGTTTTTAAAAATATTTCAATGCAACTGACATCTTTTATCAGTTTATAATTTTTTATTGGCTATGGCCAAGGATTTTTATCTGACCAGCAAGCATTTTCCCCCCAACGGCGACGATTTTAAAACAGGTGGCAAAGATGATTACTATCGCTGAACAG
>CAZSOB010000382.1:0-1869 GCA_964608155.1 uncultured Desulfobulbia bacterium | reverse complement strand
GCCATAGTTAAGCCGGTAAAATAACAAACAAACCTTTTCATTTTCATGATAAACTCTCTCCTGATTTTATTAATTACTATGGTAACTATTTAAGTAAAACATAGGAACACGGGCAGAATAATAGTACAGAATTTTTTTTATACCATTATTTTTTCTGAAAGGCAAAGCTCAACTTATCATTTTTCGAACCAACCTTCACGACCCCGCCCTGACGCAAACAGCCAAAAAGAATCTCATCGGCCAGAACATCACCAATCTCCTTCATAATCAACCGGGCCATTGGCCTGGCACCATACTCAGAGCTATAGCCCTTAGCCGCCAGCCAGCCCCGAGCCCGCTTAGTTAATTTAATTTTCACATTCTGTTCTGAGAGACGCCCCTGTAACTGCCGAATTAATTTAATGACTATAAGCCCGATTTCCGGCAGGTCAAGCTGCCGGAAACGGACAATAGCATCGAGACGATTTCTAAACTCCGGTGGGAAAGTACCCTTAATCTCCTTTGCTCCCCTATCCTGATTTGAAGAGGTAAAACCAATCCCCTGCCCGGCCATCTCCCGGCCTCCGGCATTGGTGGTCATGATGACAATTACATTCCTAAAATCCGCCTTCCGGCCGCTGTTATCAGTCAGTACAGCATTATCCATGACCTGAAGAAGAATATTAAAGACATCGGGATGAGCCTTTTCCATCTCATCGAGGAGCAATATGCTGTAAGGATGCTTACGAATGGCATCGGTCAACAAGCCGCCCTGGTCAAAACCCACATAGCCCGGCGGAGCCCCGATAAGCCGGGCCACGGCATGTTTTTCCATGTATTCACTCATGTCAAAACGCTCAAAATTAATCCCCAGGGTCTGAGCCAGCTGACGGGCAGTCTCGGTCTTGCCCACCCCGGTGGGCCCGGAAAAAAGAAAACATCCCATGGGCCTGTCCGGGGCGTTTAAACCGGCACCTGCCCGCTTGACGGCAGTGGTCAAGGCGCTAATAGCCTCATCCTGACCAAATATATTCGCGCGCATGGTTTTACTTAAATTCCGGAGCCTGACCGTCCGGGAGGCCGTAGCACTGCGGGCGGGAATCCTGGCCATCCGCGACACCACCTTTTCCACATCCCGTACCGCTACACGCCGACGGCGGGTGGCCGCCAGACGCAGGGCGGCGCCGGCCTCATCAATTACATCAATGGCCTTGTCCGGCAAAAAACGATCATTTAAATAACGATTGGCCAGGTCGGCCGCCGCCTCCATCACCGCGGCAGGGTAAACGGCATCATGATGCTCCTCGTAGCGTGATTTAAGCCCTTGCAGAATTTCAACGGTCTCCGCCACCGACGGCTCCTCTATGTCCACCTTCTGGAAGCGCCGAGACAAAGCCCGATCCTTTTCCACATAATTTTTATACTCCTCATAGGTAGTGGAACCGATACACTTCAAGGCCCCGTTCTGAAGAGCTGGTTTCAACAGATTAGAGGCATCCATACTGCCGCCGCTGGTGGCTCCGGCCCCGACAATAGTATGAATTTCATCAATAAAGAGAATTATATTGCCAGCCTCCTTAACCTCGTTCAAAACCCCCTTTAAACGCTGTTCAAAATCGCCCCGATATTTGGTACCGGACAATAAAGAGCCCATATCTAAAAGATGAATATGACTGTCTTTAAGGAGATCAGGTGTCCGGCCCTCGTGAATACGCAGAGCCAGCCCCTCAGCGAGGGCTGTTTTACCCACCCCCGGCTCCCCCACCAACAGGGGATTATTCTTCCGCCGTCGGCAGAGAATCTGCATCATGCGCTGCAGTTCCGGGCCGCGGCCGATGAGAGGGTCAATACCGCCCTCAGCGGCCAGAACGGCAAAATCCACCGTGAACC
>CAZSOB010000381.1:0-1874 GCA_964608155.1 uncultured Desulfobulbia bacterium | reverse complement strand
CATCCCTTCTCCGCTTAGATCTTGATGTTCCGGCCGGTATTCACGTGCTTGATATCGGCGGCGGACTGCCCACCAAGGTTAAGCCCCCGCTTACCGCCGATGATATCGCCTCTTTACCTTTCAAGGCCCTGCTTAAGGGAATGACCTGGAAAGGGGCCTGGAACACGCAGGCGGTAGCCCTGAACGTCAAAGATTTTATGGGCAGCGTCGGCCGCTTTTCAGTCCTTGCTTCCGGGGCCTCGGGCTTCGCGGAAAACAATATTGCCGTAATCTCCAAAGAATATATCAACCTGCATATGAGCCTGGGCTATCATTTTAACCTCGTTGACAGTTATTGCAGTGAGAAGGCGGCCAATAACCATATATATTTTCGTTTTGTGGGCGGGGCAACTGATATTGTCAAACGCTCCAGAAGAATTAAACTGATTGATAAAATTCTGGTTGAATTCGGCTTCAATATAAATATAAAAGGTGATCTGCTCATCGCCAGACTTTCCCATGTCGCCCAGGAGGAGATAATCGAGACCCTTACCATGGTCGGCAGACTCATCGCCTATGCCAGACAGATGGACGCGGTACTCCGTGATGAGAATGATGTTGAGCTCTATTCCAGGAGATTTCTTGAAGGCAACTTCGAGTTTTTGGAATAAGAGGCCGCGGTTCCGGCAGTTATCGGCTGAAACGCAGACGCACCGGGCAATGATCAGAGCCCATGATCTCATTTAATATCGCTGCCTCCAACAGTCGTTTATCACTTTTGGCATCGACACAGAAATAATCAATCCGCCAGCCGATATTCCTCGCTCTGGCATTGAAGCGGTAACTCCACCAGCTGTAATTATCCGGTTCCTGATTGAATTTACGAAAGGTATCAATATAGCCATCGCCTGTAAAGCTGTCCATCCAGGCCCGTTCCTGAGGTGAATAGCCGGGGTTCATCTCATTTGACTGGGGATTTTTAAGGTCAATGGCCTTATGAGCCACATTAAAATCACCGCAGATTACGACTGATTTTTTTCTGGCCAGAGAATTGGCGAATTTATGAATGGCGGAGTTAAATGCCAATTTATAGTCCATTCTCTTTAATTCATGTTGGGCGTTGGGGAAATAGGCATTAATCAGGAAAAAATTTTCATATTCCAGGGTCATAACCCGCCCCTCGGCATCAAATTTATCCTCTCCCAGACCGTAGATAACCGCCCGCGGCTCTATTTTGCTGTATACTGCCACTCCGGAATAGCCCTTACGCCGGGCGGAATGCCAATAGGACGTATAGCCCTCGATATTATGAAGGGCGGCTGATAACTGCTCCGGCTGAGCCTTGGTCTCCTGAACGGCCAGGATATCCGGGGCCAGTTCAGTAACAATATCAACAAAGCCCTTTTTCTCGAGAGCCCGAATCCCGTTGACGTTCCAGGAGATCATGGTAAGAGCGCTGGATTTAACCTTAACCGCTGAGGGAATTTTGCGCGGTTTTACCCCGATTCGCGGGCAGTGGGCCCGGATAATACAACGATCACAATGCGGGGCCACCGGTCTGCAGGTTCCCTGACCAAAGGCTACGAGAAGAGAATTTATTTCCAGCCAGTATTTTTGGGGCAACCTGGCCCGCAGGGCCATCTCGGTCTGCAGGGGGGTTGAAGTTTTGACATACCCCCAGATATTCATGATACGGTGCACATGGGTATCCACACAGATGGCGGGCTTGCCAAAGGCCACGGCCCGCACCAGATTGGCGGTCTTTCTGCCGACACCCGGAAGTTTGACGAGAGAGTCAATATCAGCCGGAATCCGGCCCTTGTTAAGACTCTGAAGGGCATCTGGTAATTTATGGAGATAACCGGCCTTGGCCCGGTAAAATCCCACCGGATAGA
>CAZSOB010000380.1:0-1880 GCA_964608155.1 uncultured Desulfobulbia bacterium | reverse complement strand
AACAATAACCCCAGAATTGTAACTGTTCAGGAAAGCGCAGACTCCGGATGTGCCCAATCTGTGGTTGATAATGCTGGACAGCATTATCAACCGCAGATTGGGTGCAGCTGAACAGTTACATTTCATAATTAAAGTTTTTGGGCACTGACAAGATCCATTTTCAGGGTATATGCCGCGGGGCCATAGGCTTGCAGTTCCATACGCTTTGGGGGCAGCCATTGATTTTTGCCTTTATGATTCCCGCTTATATGACTACTGTCACCCCCAGGCGGCCAGGCCTTTATGGTGCGGATTTTACGGTGATTCGCATTGTATTGTTTGATCTCCCATCTTCGGGCGGGCAGAAGAATAACATCCGTACTCTGCCCGGAGGCCTCCTGATAACGACATAGCGCTGAGCCGTCAGTTAGTTTTCCGTACCGAACATTATTCTCGGGCGGGCTCAAGAAAATCAGGCGCAGATCACGCATCAGCCCCTTGCCGAAGCCGGGCTTATCAAAAGGCGGCAGCGCCCTGGTAATTTCGAGGCGGCCGTCAAATCTGGCGGCAAACAGGGTAAGCCCCTCGATGGTCACAAGGGCGGCATTAATTGATTTTTTATCTATCACACTCACCCCTATGGCTGTCCCGCTTCCGCCGCCGGGCATGGAAAATGTGATGAGATGAACAAACTGCCATTTACCATGGGGATAAACGGCCGCGCAGCGTTTCGCCTGTTCAGGCATCACGGCAGGCGGGGACGGGACAATAGCTGGTTGAGGCGCGCATGAGACCAGGGCGAGCAATATTCCCAATAAACAGCCGTATATTCTCATTATTTATCGGTGAACACTGACTCTTTCACGGCCTGATTTATCTTCGCCTGACTAAAGGTCAGGCGGGTAAAAGAGGCCGGCCCCTCATATATGGTTACGGAATCCATCAGACTGGGCAGATTAGACAGTTTAAGCTCAATGCGGTTGATCAGTTTGGCAATGGCTTTATTCCTGGGGGTAAAGATAACGCGGTTATCATTCTCCAGCTTGACCTTGAAGGTGGGATCATCGGTAAAACGGCCCTTCAACCAATGGGTTATTTCCTGAAGAACAACCTGCATAGATTCCAGGCTGGCCCCATGTTCCTCAACAAGTTTACCATCCTTTTGGATATACTTTTTGATTCTGCCATCATGCATCAGCGTAAGGCTTCTTATTGGCGATTTATACTCCCATCGTAAAGAGTCTGGACGTTGAAAGATAAAAATCCCCTTGGAGATAATAGGCCGGGCAAGAATCTTCAGGTGGGTTTCCTGGATGAACTCCGCCCGCACCGATTTAAGGCGGCCGGCATTCTCGCTGATTGCCGCCCAGCTCTCGGCCCGGCAGTGAAGCGGCAAGGTTAAAAACACCAGCAGGGCAAGGATATTTACAAAAAATTTCATTGGCATATAATCAGGTAAGCCGGGTTATAGCGCTAAAACATACCGCCGTTAACGGAGATGGTCTGGCCGGTGATATAAGAAGCGTCAGCGGAGCAGAGAAACCTCACCACCCTGGCCACTTCCGCCGGTTTACCGATTCTGGCCATGGGGATCAAGGCCTTGATATTGGCAACGGGGGCATCTTTAACCATTTCCGTATCAATAAGCCCAGGGGCGACAATATTAACCCTGATTCCCAGACGGGCTACCTCACTCGCCACCGCCCGGCTGGCGGCAATCAGCCCCGACTTGGCTGCCGCGTAATTCGCCTGGCCCCGATTGGCCATCAGGGCGGAGGCCGATGAAATTGAGACGATGGAGCCCTGTCGTTGACGCACCATCTTTTCCAGCACCGGCTGGGTAAGGTTGTAGAAGCCGTCCAAGCTGGTGCTGATCACCGACTGCCAGTTTTTCTTAGACA
>CAZSOB010000379.1:0-1885 GCA_964608155.1 uncultured Desulfobulbia bacterium | reverse complement strand
AGCAGATAGCGTCATCCTCTCTGCCTGTATCATTTTTAAGTACCGGCCAGCGGGTACCTGAAGATTTTGTGGAGGCGACCAGGGAATCGCTGAATATGCTCTTTAAGCAGGGATAGGCGAGCTGGAGCACTGTTGAACAGTTACGATCCGGCGATTATTGTTATTTTGTAACTATTCAGGTACAAGCGAAAAGCTGCCCTAAACTGTGAGCTGTAACTGTTCAGGAAAGCGCAGACTCCGGATTTGGTGCAGCTGAATAGTTACGTTATTTTTAACCTTTTATTGAGATTAATGGAATTATGGCAAAAAAAGCGGACAGGCAGCAGTCATCCCCCCGGGTTATCTGCGTGACCAGCGGCAAGGGCGGGGTAGGTAAAACCAATATTACCGCCAATCTGGCCTATGCCTTGGCCGCGGCGGGCCAGCGGGTGCTGGTGCTGGATGCTGATCTTAATCTGGCTAATATTGATGTTCTCCTGGGGCTTACCCCGAGATATAATCTGCACCATGTCTTTACAGGAGAAAAATCCCTGCCTGAGGTTATGATCCCGGGGCCGGGCGGCATAAAAATTCTGCCGGGAGCCTCCGGAATTATAGAACTCACTGCCTTGGATGAGGAGCAGCGGCTTTATTTTTTAACCGAAATGGCGGCTCTGGAGGACAAAATTGATGTTATGCTGATTGATACCGGAGCCGGTATCAATGATAATGTTATTTATTTTAATCTGGCCGCCCAGGAACGGATTGTTGTTCTGACCCCGGAACCTACCTCACTCACCGATGCCTACGCTCTGATTAAGGTTCTGTCTACCCGTCACAACGTTAAACGTTTTAAGATCATCATTAATATGGCCCTTTCAAAGACGGAGGCAATGGATGTCTTCCGGCAGTTGTATAAGGTCTGCGATCAGTTCTTAGAGACGCTTTCTCTGGACTTTGTCGGTCATATTCCTTATGATAAATTATTGACTGTCGCGGTGAGAAGCCAGCGACTGATTAACGAGAAATTCCCCAACGCTGAGGCCAGCGTTATGCTGCGGCAGGCCGCTGCCGCCTTATTGCGCAGTGGTTCTGAACAGACAAACGACGGCAATATTAAATTTTTCTGGAGCCGGGTGTTTGAACGCTGAACAGCAGGGGCATATTGGTTGGCCCGGAGTAAGCGGGGATATTGGATAAATGAACAAACCTAAGACGCAAAAATTCAAGGATTACACCCAGGTATATTTCCAAGGGACGGGGGGGCATGTCAGCCCTGAAAAACGCCATGAGTTGATTCTTACCTATACCCCGTTGATTAAATATATCGCCTCCCGGCTGGCCTCCCGGCTGCCGGCCCAGGTTGCCCTTGATGACCTTATCAGCAGCGGCATTATCGGTCTTATTGATGCTATTGACAAGTTTGATATTACCAAGAACGTGCAGCTCAAGACCTATGCCGAGTTCCGTATCAAGGGGGCCATGCTTGATGAATTACGTTCCTTAGACTGGGTGCCGCGTTCCGTCCGTGACAAGATAACTGTTATCGAGGCCGCTTATAGTAAGATGGAGAAGAAGTTGGGGCGTCCTGCCACTGACGAGGAAATGTCGCAGGTTATGAATATCTCCTTAAAGGAATTTCAGAAACTCCTCGATGAAACCAAGGGGGTCACCTTTATGGATATCGACCTGCTGAAAAAACGAGGCTCGAATCTGAACCTTTCAGGGCTGGCTGAGATTTTTCATAATACTGAGAGTGATCCCTACTCGGCCATCAGCCTCTCCCAGATAAGGGAAATATTGGCCGAGGCCATTGCTAATCTGCCCCGCAACGAAAAATTGACCATCTCGCTGTATTATTTTGAAGAGCTGACCATGAAGGAAATTGGCCAGGTTCTTGGCTACA
>CAZSOB010000378.1:0-1900 GCA_964608155.1 uncultured Desulfobulbia bacterium | reverse complement strand
GGCGGCATTAATTTCTGCCGCCGCCTTGGGCATACCATAGACCACCGAGCTTTCCTGATCCTGGGCGATGGTGTATCCGCCCTTGTTTTTTATCGTTAAAAGACCCCGCGCCCCATCACGGCCCATGCCGGTGAGCAGGGCGGCGATAATTTTGCCCTGCCAGTTGGCAGCCAGGGTTTCGAAGAATACATCCACCGAGGGGTGATAAAAATTTTCCTCCGGTTCAATAGAATAGCTAAAACGCCCCCGTCTCGTCATCAGCAGATGAACATTGGTATTGGGGAGCATAACAACACCATTTTGGGGTAAATCGCCCTCGTTTATCAACTGAACCGGGAGTTTAATCTGTTGATTAAGCCAGCTGGCCAGACCGGGGGTAAATTTTTTATCCATATGCTGAATCACAACCACCGGGACATTACAGGAGCAGGGCAAATCCGCCAAAATAGCGGCCAGAGCCGGGGGGCCTCCGGTGGAAGCCCCGATAACCAGCAATGAATCAGAATTATCATAGTTTGAGCCTTTCCGGCTCTCCGACGCCATAAGTTCTAAGGGATAATTTATCAAACGGGCAATTATCCGAATCTTATGTAATAAATCCGCCGCCTCCATGCCAGTCCCTTCATCGCCCAGCACCGGGGTGGCAACCGCGTCCATGGCCCCGGCTCCCATGGCCTCAAAGACCAAAGATGCGTTGTCGTTAACCGAGGTGGTAACAATAAGAATGGCACAGGGAGTATCCCTGGTTATCCGGCGGGTGGCCTCCACCCCGTTCATGACCGGCATAATCAAATCCATCAAGATCAAATCAGGGCGTGATTCCTGGCATTTCTGCACCGCCAGAAATCCATCTTCAGCAATCCACATAACCTCAAGACTGGGTTCCGCCTCCACTATACGGCGCAGAATCTCCGCCGCCATAATGGAATCGTTAACAATACCTATCTTCAATCAAGCCCCCCCCCTTTTTTTAATATTTGCCCGGTTATTTTCGAGCTTAAAAATCGAGATTATTTCCTTATGTCAATTTGCCGACATCATTAGCACAGCCGATTAAATCCTCCACCGCTTCAATAAAGCTCTGATCACTAAAACTGCCCTTGGTGAGATAATAATCCGCTCCGGCGGTAAGACCACGCTGCCGGTCCTCTTCCCGATCTTTATAGGAGACAATTATCACTGGCAGCTCTTCCAGCTCTGGTTTTTCCCGAATCTGAAATAATAGCTCAATACCATCCATATTGGGCATATCCACATCGGTAATCACCAGATGATAATCATTCTCCCTGACATTATTCCAGGCCTGCAACCCATCATTGGCCGTATCCACGAGGAAACCGCGGCGGGCCAGGATGGTACGTTCCACCTCACGCACGGTGGCGGAATCATCCACCACCAAAACCCGTTTACGCCGCGGACTGCGCCTGTCGTTGCCGCTCTCCAGCCGCCACAAGCGGTTGCCGGATATCATATGATCCATTGTATTAATCAAATCCATAACATCCAAGATCAAAATTGGTGTACCGTCTGGGGCCACCGCCGCGGCGCTGATGCTGCGGAGCTTGCCCAGCCGGTCATTTAGGGACTGCACCACCAGATCACGAATCCCCCGTAGTTGATCAACGATGAGACCATAAGGCTTACGGTCGTTCTCCAAAACTATGATGGAGAGCGGATCGGTCTCCGTCCCATTGTCCTCAAGATCCAAGGCCTGCTGAGCGGCAATAATACCCACCCGTTTGTCATGAGAAATTATATAACGCCGCCCCTCCATAGCCTTAATTTCAGAACGATTGAGACAAACCGTATGATCAATATTAACAAGAGGAATAGCATAAGGTTCATTATTTATTTCAACAATAAGGGCGCGGATAATAGAGAGGGTCAGGGGCAGACAGAG
>CAZSOB010000377.1:0-1905 GCA_964608155.1 uncultured Desulfobulbia bacterium | reverse complement strand
CAACGTACTGAATTTGTTACTTTTAAAATAGAGGCCGGGGCCGCCCGGTTGTTGGGCTGAATAGTTACCCGTGATTTTTGTCAAAGGGAGTTGCCAGCCTTGGCGATTCCCTTTTTTATTTGACCTGCCCCACGACTTATGCGTTTAATAATTAAACAGGTTGAAAATTTGCCCAAAAAATCATCAGGAGGCAGAAAAATGAGTGAATCGGAGAAGGGCGGCGTAAAAACGAATAAAAATATTATTTATCAAAAGGTCAAGACAACCCCGACAAGGGTTAAATTAATATTGGTGGATGGCACGAGAATAGAGGGCTGTTTCCATCAGCCGAACAGCCTGCGCCTTACTGATATGCTGAACAGAAACGCCAAGGAAAGCCCGTTTATGGCCGTCACCGATGCCAATGTCGTTTTTGCTGGCGGGGAGCATGTGGAGTATAAATTTTTCACCGTTAACCGGGCCATGATTCTCTGCTGTTTTCCCGTTGAAGAGGAGATAATACGGGGGTTTTGAGCGGCTGGGGCAGAAGGCTGACCTGTATTAGTGAGGAACGAGATGCTGGTATTTCCCATCAACGCTGCTGCCCTTGTACGGTGTCATGATTATCCTGCTGATTACCCTGTGAAGTGTTCTTGAATATTAGTGGTATTACAATGTCAACACACAGTTTATAGGTAAGATTTACCATCGATATTCTGTGGTTCTAATGAAAAAAGCCCTCGGCAATATTTCTTGCGGGAACGGGAGAGTTCTTCTGAATCTCTCGCCGGAAAAGCCGGAGGTCTCGGGATCAGAATAAGACCTTGTTATTATTGGCCTCTAAATCCTGCCTGCTGACTACCCCACCATCGTAATTCCCTTGACAATTGACAAAGCTGGCCTATTTTATTGGCGTAAATTATAGCGCGCGGCCCGCGGGCGGCGTGAGCCGATTGATATTTTCTTTTTGGGGGATTGCAATGACAATTGATGTTCAGGAGCTTAATGAACAGGTGGGCAGGGAGAGCGCCCTGCTGGATCTGGTTCGCCGTGAGATCGCCAAGGTGATTGTCGGCCAGAACGCCATGGTGGAACGGCTGCTCACCGCCCTGTTATGCAACAGTCATGTCTTACTGGAGGGGGTGCCGGGGCTGGCTAAGACCAAGGCGGTGCAGACCATGGCCCAGGTCATGCAAGTTAGTTTTCAACGTCTGCAGTTTACCCCGGATCTCCTGCCGGGCGATCTTATCGGTACCCTGATCTATAATCCTAAGAGCGGCGAATTCAGCACCCGCAAGGGGCCGATTTTCGCCAATATTGTTTTGGCCGATGAAATTAACCGGGCTCCTGCCAAGGTGCAGAGCGCCCTCCTCGAGGCCATGGAGGAGGGGCAGGTGACCATTGGTGATCATAGTTACCCCCTGCCTACGCCCTTCATGGTTCTGGCCACCCAGAATCCCATTGAGCAAGAGGGCACCTATCCCCTGCCTGAAGCCCAGATGGATCGTTTCATGCTGAAGTTAAAAATCGACTATCCGGATAAGGTTCAGGAAAAGCAGATATTACGTCTTATGGCCGGTGGTGAGGAGCCGGTGGCAGTGAACCCGCTTTTGGGGATGGACGATATCGCCCGCCTGCGGCAGCTTACCGCCTCTATTTACCTTGATGAAAAGGTTGAGGATTATATTGTTGATCTAATCAGCGCCAGCCGCCGACCGGCTGACTATGGGCTTGATTTGGAGGATATGCTCCAATATGGGGCCTCGCCGCGGGCGACTATCTTTCTGGCTCAGGCGGCTAAGGCCACGGCGCTTCTAAGCGGACGCGGTTACGTAACTCCCCAGGATGTCAAAACGGTGGGCCTTGATGTTCTGCGCCACCGGCTGGCCATTACCTATGAGGCCGAGGCCGAGGAGATCACCCCGG
>CAZSOB010000376.1:0-1913 GCA_964608155.1 uncultured Desulfobulbia bacterium | reverse complement strand
TCATGTTTGCCTATAAAAATTCAGGTCATGACTTTTTAAGCCGCAGCACCAGCGGACGTCAGACTGTCATCAAAAGCGCCGCTGGCCCGCTGCCGGCCGGCGGACTCAGCAAAGATATAAACAGCGGCAGTTCACGGCAGCAGGTCAGACAATCCATAACCAGGATGTACGACTTCAGCAAAATCTTTGTAAAAGAGAACAAACTTCGGAATTTTGCCACCATTAACCTCACACCGGATCAGACCATAAAAATAATCCTCACCAGCGATTTATTATTCGACCCCGGCCAGGCAAAGCTCAAACCAGCGGCTCAGAGATCATTACAGAAAATGGCGCCGCTCCTGGCCGGTACCCCCTATCACGTTGATATAGTCGGCCATACGGATAACAATCCCATTCTCTCCACCAGTTTCCCCAGCAATTGGGAACTCTCCGCAGCCCGAGCCGCAGCAGTAGCCCGCTTTCTGATCACCACCATCGGCCTGCGGCCGAATAAGATCAGTATATCAGGACGAGCCAGCTTTCAACCCATAGTTAAAAATGACAGCCCTGCCCACCGAGCCCTTAATCGGCGGGTGGAAATAATTATTTACCGTGAAGGTGCAAGACCACGATTATTCTACGGTAATGCCGAAAACATAACCCCCAACACCAAACATTCACCATAAAACCGCCATGCCCAAAAAAAACATTATCGGACTGACAATATGTATTATCATCTTCGCCATTGGCTTCACCTTGCATGGCAATATTGCTCTGTATGTCAATCTATCCGGCCTGTTCATCGTCATCGGCGGAGCCGGGGTCGCCAGCCTCATCAGTTATCGCCTGAAACGACTGCGGATTATCAGTAAGGTAATCACCTCCACCTATACCAAGAGCCCCAAAGAGCCCAAAGAAATTGTTGAAATTTTAGTAAATTTAGCAGTAAAAAGTAAATTTGAAGGTCTTGTTTCCCTGCAAAAAGACGAAAAGGAATCATCTATCCTCTTTCTGCGCGGGGCGCTGGGTCTGTTGGTTGATGGCTATTGCGGCCAGGAAATCCGCAGTCTGCTCACCGGAGAGATGCGTTTTTTCCAACACCGCCGAGAGGCATGTGAGCAGGCCTTAAGAAATATCGCCGATTTTTTCCCGGCCTTCGGCTTAGTGGGAAGTGTAGTTGGTCTCATAAGCATGTTATCCGGTGTTGGTAACACTGAAACCATCCTGACCACCGTCCCCATAGCCCTGACTTCCACCCTCTACGGCATTGTCTTTGCTAATTTCTTTTTCCTGCCCTTTGCCGCCAATGTCCGGGAACACACCAACCGCGAACTTCTGCTCCAAAAAATTATCATGGAAGGCGTAATCGCCATCGAGAGTGAATTAAACCCCAGGATATTAGAGCGCAAGTTAAAGTCCTTTCTAACCCCCGCGGCCCGTCATGGGCAGATGGTATCGCTCCGCAAAATCCAGCAGCGCTTCCACATTAATAATATTCCTGCCCAGCAGACAGAGTCAGCCCCTGCCAATAATCAATAGACATAATCCTTATTGATTTTTTCATTCTTATATGTCTACAATAGTAGCGAGAGGCATAATCATTCAATAACGAATGAGAATCACTCTCAATTTACAAGCAGGAAAAAGGATTATGACAGCAATCGTGAATGAAAATTTTAAAGAACGCCGTTCTCATGAACGGCTGCCCAAAGAGGCGGTAATATCTTACTGTCTATTTGAGGAACTGCCCCTCTCTGACAGCAGCCGCCAAGGGCAATTATGTGATTTCAGCGGAGGCGGAGTTCGATTCTTGGCCGCGGAACCATTTGTCAAAGGTACCCAGCTCGTTTTAGAACTGACCTTTAAAGGTTGGCAGGCCGCTGCCCAGAACTGGCTGTGGACAGGCAACAATAGTGATGAGGGCATCCTGA
>CAZSOB010000375.1:0-1914 GCA_964608155.1 uncultured Desulfobulbia bacterium | reverse complement strand
ATGATCAGGCAAGCATTGATTGGGAGATAACCCCCTCCAATTCCTTTACCATTTTTGAGAGTTGGGGCAGCAAGACACGGATGATACGTAATAACAGGGAGCGTTATTATTATTTTTTTATTGATACCTGGCGGCAGCCGGCCCGGCTCTGTCTTATGGAACGGGGGATTAAGCACGCCAGGATACTGGCTGAGATAAAGGCCCCGGCGGAAATGATTAACCGCTGTATCTCCGCGCAGGGCGGTAAGGCCGGACTGGATAAATGCTATGCCGTTGATGATGGTTTAAGAAATTGGCTTAGTGATAATATTTTGGGGGCAGGCCATAACGAGTCTCTGGTCATGACTATTAAAGAGGAAGAGCCCCCGGAAGATATGGGTACACCCCTGGCTCTTAATGATGGTTCTTACCCTGAGCTGAACCGGGTTCTCCTGCGTCAGACGGGGGAAAAGCTTGCCGATGATGCCATCGCCGCCCTGGCCAGGAGCCACAACTTTTTTGACAAGAAATATAATCCGGCGGGCCACTTTGATAATTATCTCGTTGATAGTGGTGATGAACGTACCGCCATTGACCTTAGAACCGGGTTGATGTGGCAGCGTTATGGCTGTGACATAACCTCCATCCGTCATATCAGAGAATATGTCGCTGAGATAAACGATCAGGGGCTGGCGGGCTTTCATGACTGGCAGCTGCCGACCATGGAGGAGGCCTGGTCGCTTCTTGAGAGAAAGCAGAATAATAAGGGGCTCTATCTGCACCCCTCTTTTGGCAAGAGTCAGCCCTTCATCTTCCTTGCTGATGCCAGAATTCCTGGGGGCTATTGGTTTATGGACTTTAAGCAGGGGACAGTGTTTTGGGCCTCCGGCACTATTCCCGGCGGTTTTGGCAGGCTTTGTCGCAAGCTTTAAGCTGCTGCGTATAAGACAACCTGGTGAACTCTTTCCTGAACAGTTACGCTTCAGGGTTGAGGGTAATTTTCTGCCCTCTCTGAATATACAAAACGATATGATAAGACCAAATAAAACCCAAAACTGCCGTCATAAGACATAGGTATTTACAATACGGAGGAAACATCAATTTTGATGGGCTCGCAAAAAGTCAATCACACTCTAAAAGATGGCTAAGCAACCCTTAATCAACTTTCTGGTACCCCGAGTTTTTTGAGTATCATTGCCAGGGGGCAGACCTTGCTGAAGCCGAATTGCAGGAGGTTGGCCCCCACAAAGGCGGTGAGCCAGAACCAATTGGGATTAACAAAAACACCCAGCCCCAGACTAATGAGGATAAAGGCCCCGGCGATGGAGTGAACCCAGTCATTTATTACCATATTTTTCTCCTTGTTCTTAATTGGTAACTATTCAGGTACAAGCGAAAAACTGCCCAAAACTGTGAGCTGTAACTGTTCAGGAAAGCGCAGACTCCGGATTGAGTGCAGCTGAACTTGGTTGAATTTCTTTCGCGAGGGATAATCAGGCATAGAAGCCCCCTTAAGCCGGACAAAATAAATTTTTCATAGTGGAGATAAGTTCTAAAATACGCTTGTCCGCTATCCGGTTATAAATATAATTAGCCTCCTTGCGGGAGGCGATTATCTGCTTGTTGCGCAGGATGGTGAGATGCTGAGAGACGTTGGCGTTAGATGTCTTGACCTCGGCGCGGAGATCACCGACGGTCATCTCCTTATCTTGCAGAAGGCATAATATCCGCATCCTGATGGGGTGTGACATGGTCTTCAGGAGGGCGGCTACATGTTCAACATCTTCGTCTTTCATGTCATTTTTCATATACATCGTCTCAGGCTGTAATTTGTGAATTTAACATAACTGGTGCTGTGGTTTGATTAGATTATCAACCGGAATTTGTAACTATTCAGCGTGATGCCTAAAATAACAATAACCCCAGAGCGTAACT
>CAZSOB010000374.1:0-1920 GCA_964608155.1 uncultured Desulfobulbia bacterium | reverse complement strand
GAGCTGGCCGCTGGCAGCCAAAACGAAACCAATATTGAGGTGGTGCCGGGACTCGCGGCCCTGAATAGCTGTGCCGCCCGTCTGGGGGCGCCGCTCATGCATGATTTTGCCGCCATCAGCCTCTCCGATCTTCTTACCCCCTGGCCCCTTATTGAAAAACGCCTTTCAGCGGCGGCCGAGGCAGATTTTGTAATTGTCCTGTACAATCCGAGATCAAAAAAACGTCGTCAGCACTTAGACAGGGCTCAGGAATTAATCATGGCTCACCGCGATCCCGCTACCCCGGTGGGGGTAGTCACCGCTGCCAGCCGGGTTAACGAAAAAATAACTATCACCACCTTAAATAAAATGACAGATGCCGAGGTTGGTATGCAGTCCACGGTTATTATCGGTAATTCAAAGACCTTCCGCTGGCGGGATTTTTTAATAACCCCGCGCGGCTACGCCGATAAATACGGCCTTGAAAACCATAGACAGCAGGAGCTGTAATCCCCCTGCCGCCATCCTCCTTAACACCTATCCCCTGATGAGCTTCAAAAAATCATTATACAATCCGGATGAATTCACCCTGACCTTTGAGCTGGTGCCCAACCGGGCCGGACACGGCCATGGACAAAACCGCATCCTGAATCTGGCCCGGCAGGCGGCAGCCGATGGACGGCTGCGGGCAGTGAGTATAACTGAAAATGCCGGCGGCCATCCCGCTCTTTCACCAGAGGTTCTGGGGATAGAGATTCAGGCCATGGGGCTGCCGGTTATAAGTCATTTTTCCTGCAAGGACAAAAACCGCAATCAGATGGAGAGCCTGCTCTTTGGCTGGGATCGAGCCGGCCTCCAGAATCTGTTGGTTATCTCCGGCGATTATCCTCAGCACGGTTATTGTGGCAAACCCAAGCCGGTATTTGACTTAGACTCCGTTCAGGCCCTTGATCTCATCAGCGAGATGAATAGCGGCCAGACCGAATGCAAGACCAAGGATCGGGCGATAACATTTCAGCCCACCACCTTTTTAAAGGGGGTGGCCGTCTCACCCTTTAAGCTCCTGCCCCAGGAGCTGCTGTTCCAATACATGAAATTACACCGCAAAGCCGCAGCCGGTGCCGATTTCATCATCACCCAGCTGGGTTTCGATGCCCGTAAATTTGAAGAGGTACTTCTCTATACGCGGCTGTCCGGTTTAAATCTGCCCATATTGGGCAATGTTTTTATCCCCAACATGAGGGTAGCAGAACTTATGTATCAGGGCGAAGTTCCCGGCTGTATCATTACCGAAGAGCTCTATAATGATATGCGCCACGAAGCAAATTCAGCCGACAAGGGCAAGGGGGCTCGTCTGCTGAGAGGCGCCAAGCTACTGGCCATCATTCAAGGCCTGGGGTATGCCGGAGCCCATATCGGCGGCCCTGGACTCAACTTTGCCGACTTGGAGCTGGTAATGAACGAGGCGGAAAGAATGGCCGCTGACTGGCGAAGCCTGATTACCGATCTTTCCTATTGGCCCGCTGATGGCTGTTATTTTTTCCAACCAGATCCACAGACCGGTCTCAATCTAAATACCGAGGCCGGCTTAGACAAACTGCCGCTCCCGCCCCTGCCCTTATCCTACCGCCTGTCACACTTGGTACACCAGACCTTTTTCGAGCCCGAAGGGGCTCTCTACAACCAGACCAGTAAGGTTTGCCTCAGTATGAGAAGCGGCGGCCGGGAAAGAATACTCACCAATATTGAACATATCATCAAACTGATTATCTTTGACTGTCAGAACTGCGGTGACTGCCGCCTATCTGACCTGGCCTACCTGTGCCCCCAATCCGGCTGCGCCAAATATATGTTAAACGGCCCCTGCGGCGGCAGCAGGGATGGCTGGTGCGAGGTATACCCCGGCCGCAAACGCTGTTTCTGGGTACTGGTCTATGAGCG
>CAZSOB010000373.1:0-1932 GCA_964608155.1 uncultured Desulfobulbia bacterium | reverse complement strand
TGGCTGGGGTGCTTGAAGAAATTGTCGGGTATACAGAGGCGGCTGGTTATATAAGTCTGGTGGGGAAAAATATTGGTGATTGGGCCAACACCCTGTATCTGGAGGAGCTTGGTGTTTCTCAGCTCACCCTGCAGCAGGTTGCCGATGTCCTTGTCGATTTTAAGGCTCGTATTCAAGGGGAATTTGTGATCGCGGAGCTGAACGACTCTCAAATTGTATTGATAAATACGGCCTGCCCCTTTGCTGATCAGGTTTTGAACCGTTCATCTATGTGTATGATGACATCTAATGTCTTTGGCCTTATAACCTCACAAAACCTTGGTTATGCCAAAGTCGTTATTGAAAAGAGCATCGCCCGTGGTGATGGCTGCTGCCGGGTGATTATTTATCTTACCTCTACTGCCGAGTCCGAGGCATCTGAAGGAAGAGAATATTTCAGGGTAGATTAGGATGTTACGACAATGCTTTGATGAATTTACCAGGTCACTTGCCCATGCCTGTTTTCTGGTATCGAAAACCGGCATAATTTTACGTACGAATTCTATGGCAGCCCAGATGTTGGGTCAAGATGGAAATTTGCTGATTGGCCGGAACATTACTCAGCTAACGACCACCCCGAAGGATAGGGTTATTCTTTACCTGAAACGCTGCCTGCAGAGTAGAGAGCCTGTCCCTGGGGCTCTGCGCTGGCAGACTGGTATACCAGGCCATGGGGTTGACTGTTATTGCCATGGTTATCGTCTCCTTCTCACCCCGGATGATAACGAGCCGGTTTTGTTATTGAATTGTCCGCTCAAGGAGAAGGCCGCTAATAGTTTTGCAGCTCTGAACCAGACTCTCGAAAATTTGCGGGTCTCACACCATAAGCTAATTAAGAAGTCCAATCAGCTCACCAAAGAAATATTGGAACGTGAGGAGGTTCAGAAGAGGCTCTCTGAGTCGCACGAGAGGCTCATGACGGTGCTGAACGGCTTAGATGCTATTGTTTATGTCGTTGATATGCGAACCTATGAATTACTGTTCCTTAATAAATACGCCTTAGACGCTTTGGGTCTCGTTGGTTCAGGTATGGGTGAAATATGCTGGCAAACCCTCCAGAAGGGACAATCCGGTCCATGCAGTTTCTGCACTAACCCGCGGCTTCTGGATGCCGAAGGCAGTCCGGCCGGGGTTTATCGATGGGAATTACAAAATACCAAAAACGGCTGTTGGTATGATATTCGCGACCGGGCAATTCGTTGGATAGATGGCCGCATTGTGCGTATGGAGATCGCCACCGATATAACCAAACGTAAAGAGTCGGAACAGATACTTGAACAAAAAAATGCCGAGCTGGAGAACTTTACTTACGCCATATCCCATGACTTAAAAAGTCCCATCATTACTATTAAGGGCTTTCTCGGCACCTTGGTTGCCGATGCCAGGAGCGGCGATTTTGAGCGCATGGAGGCTGATATCAAGCGCATAGCCAAGGCCGCCGATAAGATGCAGGCTCTTCTCGATGACGTATTGGAATTATCCCGAATCGGGCGGCTGGTTAATCCGTCGGCCGAATTGTCCATGACGGAGGCGGCCAACGAGGCGATTGAGGATTTGGCTGCTATTATCAAGGTGAAAAACGCGATTGTTACGGTGGAACCGGATATGCCGCGAGTCTTTGCCGATTGCCACCGAATCAGGGAGGTTATGCAGAATCTCATCGAGAATGCTATAAAGTATAGTGGCAATCAGGCAGAGGTACGGGTTGAGGTGGGCAGTAAAATCCTGGCTGATGGACAATGTGCTTATTTTGTCAGGGATAATGGTATTGGCATAGAAACGAAATTCTACGACAAAATTTTTGGTTTGTTTGAAAAACTGGATCCGCATTCCGAGGGAACCGGTATCGGCCTGGCCCTGGTTAAAAGGATAATTGAGTTACACGGCGGTAAG
>CAZSOB010000372.1:0-1948 GCA_964608155.1 uncultured Desulfobulbia bacterium | reverse complement strand
CAGCTCGCGCGGATCAGTGATGACGCCTTTGATGGCGGCGGCGGCGGCGGAAAGGGGGCTCATGAGATGCACCATGCCGCCCTTGCCCATGCGGCCGTTAAAATTACGGTTGGTGGTGGAGGCGCAGACCTCGCCTTCGGCCAATACCCCGTTGCTCATTCCGAGGCAGGCCCCGCAGGTTGGGTTGGTAACGCAGAATCCAGCCTGCATAAAGATTTTGATAAGTCCCTCTTCTAAGGCCATGCTGTAGGTCTTGGGGGTGGCCGGTGAAACTATGCCCCGTACCCCGGCGGCAATTTTATGCCCTTTTAGGATGGAGGCCGCGACCCGCAGATCCTCAATCCGGCCGTTGGTGCAGGAACCGATATAGACCTGATCAACTGTGGTGCCGGACATCTCAGTGATATCCTTAACCTCATCCGGTTTGTAGCCGCAGGTTACCTGCGGAGTTAGGGAGCTGACTTCGAATGTTAACTCCTCCGCATAACGGGCATCGGGGTCGGAATGCCATTTTTTAAAATCCGCCGCTGCCTCTTCCTGGGAGGCGTAATCGTCCTTGATAAAGGGCCAGAGGTATTCTGCGGTTACCATGTCAGGCAGACATACGCCGCAGGTGGCACCGGCCTCAACGGCCATGTTACACATGGTCATCCGGGCTGCCATGGTCATTTTATCCACCACCGGTCCGGTAAATTCCATGATCTTATCCGTGGCCCCTTTTACGGTGAGCCTCTTGATGATGCTCAGAATAATGTCCTTGGCAAAAACACCTTCCGACAGGGTGCCGTTAAGTACTATCTTGATAGTCTCCGGGGTGCGGAAGGCACAGACTCCTTTTAAAATTCCCACCTCGAGATCGGTGGTGCCAATCCCGGCGGAGAAGGCCCCAAAGGCCCCGTGAGTGCAGGTGTGAGAGTCGCCCATAATCACCGTGTTCCCTGGCCGGATAAAGCCCTTTTCAGGGAAAATAGCGTGACAGACCCCGTTAGCCCCAATATCAAAAAAGTCTTTGATCTTATGACGATGAGCCCAATCACGTAATATTTTGCCCTGCAGGGCGGTCTTAGAGTCCTTGGCCGGGGTTACATGATCGATAACGGCTTTGATCTTATCGGGATTAAAGACCCTGTCCATACCACGTTCCGTGAGGTCATTAATGGCGATGGGGGTGGTGATTTCGTGGCACATAACCACGTCAATATCCAGGATAGTGTTTCCAGCACTGGGCGTATCCCGATGGTGAGCCGCGAATATTTTTTCTGTTATTGTCTTGCCCATTTTTTTCTCCGGAAAAACGTTGTTTGCTGATCTAAATTAATTTTATTCGTAACTATTCAGGTACAAGCGAAAAGCTGCCTTAGGCAGTTACCATTTTTCCTTATAACAGGATAGGGGCTAAAAATAAAGCGATATCAACGCTGGCGCATGCCTGAGGGGATTTGAAAGAACGGCCGCGGCTTATCTGCAGGTGAGCCGCAGTCGCAGAAGACAACGAAAAATAAATCCGTCCCCTTTTTCATTGTGGGAGGCAAAAAAACATTGACAAAAACAGCTGTAATGTTCATGCTGATGGGCATTACGTTAACCATGGATATGACAGCGCAAAAGGATTGCCGACTCTTGTCGCGCTGTTTATCCTAATACAGGGGAAAATATAATGGATAAAACAAGCAAAGTTATTATTCCGGTTGATTTTACAAGCACTATAGCCAAAGTGGCCAAGTATGCAGTCTCTATGGCGGAAATGATGGGAGCTCAGGTTGTTTTTTTTCATGTTGTCAATGATTTTCGAGGCTATGACATGTTGTTGGTACACCCGTCTTTTGCCGTAATAAAACAGGAATTGAAAGATAAAACCGAAAAGAAGATGGCTGAACTGGTGGCAGAATATACATACCTGAAGGGCGGTGTTTCCGGCAAGGTCGTTATTGGTAAGGCGGCTGAGGAG
>CAZSOB010000371.1:0-1963 GCA_964608155.1 uncultured Desulfobulbia bacterium | reverse complement strand
GCATGGCGAGAGGAGAGAGGTGATGCCCCAGGGCGCGTAAATGCCGGGCCTCTCTCTTGTTAATTACAGTGTGGCTTATACGTTTTTTTTTATTTTTCATTGTTATAATTTTGGTAACTTTTTATATAAGACAGAAGACAGATAAACTGCCCTAAAAAACATTAGAAACAATCCGCGCTCCTCCCACCCAGGTGCCGATCATTGAGCCAAACCCCGGCAGCAGAAAAGCCATTAAGACCTTCAGCAATTTATTCCGCCACCAGCCGCGCCAGGTACCCATATCCTCCAGCACGGTCTCAAACTCCCTAACCACAGGCGGTCTGACCATTACCTGAATAAAGGCCGTCACATACCCCGCCCCAATCACCGGGGTAAGGCTGGTTATTGGAGCGGCGGCAAAGGCCCCTAAAATTGTCCAGGGATGGGCCAGAGCAAGGGCGGCGCCAATGGCCGAGGGAATACCGTTGGCCAGTATCCAGTACATAATATTTGCTCCGGCCGCCGCTCCTCCCTTATGCCAGCCGATAAAGGCTATGGAGGCAATAATCAGAGCTGGTATTGACCAGCCGAATACCTTCCACAGGGGTGAAAGCGGCGGAATGCAGTCTATATCAGACAGTTGAGCGCTGCGATCCTCATTGAGAGCCTTGATCGTCCCCTCAAGATGCCCGGCCCCAACCACAGCCACCAGCTTTTTACCTGCAGCGGCCTTTATTTTCTCGGCCAGAAAGGTATCACGCTCATCAATAATGACCCTTTTTAATTCGGGCAGACTATCCCCCAATTCAGTCAGCAGTTCAGTCAAGACATCCTGCTTCTTCAATTCAGCCAGCTTTTCTTCACTCAGTTCAGTATTATCAAAGAGGCTGGCCGCAAGATTGGCCAGCAGATAGCTTTTTTTCCAAAAGGAAGTGGCACGCCAAGCCCGGCGCAAGGTAACCCGGGCCTCACGATCACAGAGGGCGACGGGAATATTTTTGTCCTTGGCCGCCTTGGCCGCCTCAATAAGTTCAGAACCCGGCATAACCCCGAGTTGGGCTCCCATCTTCTTCTGATATGAGGCCAGGATTAGGTTCACTACCAAGGTTGATAATTGTTTACGACGAATAATCTGCTTAAGATCCATGGACTCCCAACGCTGCTTCTTGGCCAAGGAGTCATAACGTTTTTGATCCAGCTCAATACAAACACAATCCGGCTGTTCTTTTTCTATAACCAGACGCACCAGTTCCGCTGATTTCTGCGAGACATGGGCAGTGCCAACCAGGATAATCTGGCGCTCTTCCAATTGCACCACACGAACCTCTGGTGGATACGTCGTTCCATCATCTGAATTACTTTGCATAAAAACTCCCGATAATCTGCGGTTCCTGTATATTACAAAACAAAAAGCTCGACATTTTATATCACTTGACAAAGATTCCTAAAAGATTAAAATATTTGCTGATATCTGTGGTATCTATAAATCTTAAAGGAGACTTTATCCATGAAAAATTATTTTTTGCTTTTGTGCGCTGCATTTTTCCTCTTTGCCTCCTCAAATCCAGCTCAATCCAGCCCAATAAAACGTTACGACAAGACGACAAAGACCTGCCGTATATTTACCCACGCCACCCTCTGGGCAGGATATAAAATATTCGTAAATAACTGTAAGATCTGCCATTACCGGGGCAATAAACAGGGAGTCAAATTTATCTACACCGAGTCCAAGGTGCGTAAAGGCTGGAATAGGGTATTTGCTGAAAGATACCCGGTATGCGCCAAAAACGGCAGTTGGGGAAGCCTGACCGAAGAGCAAATTGCCCGGCTGAACGATTATCTTTATAAAAATGCCGCCGATACCTATGATCCCTATGATGCCACAGACTGCGGCTGATAAAAGCCGAGCTTCCCGGTCGGGAAGAAAAGAGGTAACTATTCAGCAGCACCCCATCTTCGTCCATTCGGGACTTCTCGAATACAA
>CAZSOB010000370.1:0-1964 GCA_964608155.1 uncultured Desulfobulbia bacterium | reverse complement strand
TCGGTGGTCAGGGGGATATGCTGAGGGTGAATGCTGATATTTTTAGCATTCACTACGTTGCCAGCCCGCCGAATATCCCAAGTAATAAAAAGACAGCTGCTGTCATCGGCAGTTAGACTAAGGGAAGGATTAAGCGGCCGCTCTATGATTCCCGCCCCGCCAAGGGAGAGGCGAACCCGGTCATAATTGCCAGGGGGCAAGGAGAGGCGGTTTAAAAGACGCTGGCCGCCTGCAATACGGGCCGGGTCAAGGCTTAACTCTTTGTCCTCAAGAAGGGAATACCAGCGGTCTCCGGCATGCAGTTCAACATTTTTCAGATCAAGACGCGGAGCCTGTTCAACACCAGCCCCCTTAACCGCGAGCAGCAGGGATAATTGCGCCCGCCCAGCCTGATAGGTGTCTTTAACCTTGGTGGAGATGGGCGGGGGTGCCACACCGTTTGTGGTTACACATGAGCAGAGGCTGAGAAGTAAAAACAAAGGGGTAAAAAGACTTAAGATTTTCATAAATTATTCACATTTAGAGTACAAGACAGATTCACTTTTTCAGCAAAGTTCACTTTATATAAAAGTCACCGGCCAAGGCCGCCGGCCTGACTGCGGCTTTCATGTTTCGTTGTGTCAGGGTAAACGGGGGGGGCAAATAAATCCCCAATTGCCGGATCAACTCTTATCTGAATGACAAATGGCACAACCATTAACCCAACTGCCGGAGGTACCGCGATAATTCCAGCGCAAACCGGCATAATATGGGCTGGCATGCGCCCGGTGACAGGAAAGACACATAACAATCCGATCCCCCGGCAGACTCATATCCACAGAGCTGTCAGTGACATCATCACTGGCCACCGGGGCGTTCAGATTATAGCTGCTGTAAGAGGCGTATTCGCCGCTTAGGGGCATGGATATATCAATTGGATGCCTGATCCAGGGATCAGCAAAAAAAGTATCAGAGGTATTGGAAATCCCCTCATTCCCCGAACCGCTATGAAAAACTCCATGGCATTCAGCACAAAGATAGCTCATGGTTTTGGTGTTCACCGGCGTATCAGCACTTGATTCGGCACCGCTGCGCGCCGTTCCGAAATAGACATTATGCTGACCGTTGGCGCTGGTAGCCTGATACTCATAATCACTATCCTCATAACCCATTATACCATAAAGAAAACGATAGCTGTTACCAACCTTATCCACCGTAGTCATGGCCCCGATGGTGGGATGATTATGATGAGCTCCGAATATGCCGTCACTATTATGCTGGCCGTGACAGCCATAGGTTCCGGCACAGCTCAGATTATTAGCACTCCAGTTGGGACTGCTGCCACCGACCTGGCCGTTGGCGTTAAAACCAGCCTTCCAGCCCGGCGGACTGGTCAGGGTAACGTCGACTCCGCCGGACAATTCAACCGGATTATGGCCATAGCGGTCATTATCGTCGGCAAATTTAAAATTACCGCCGGCAAGAGAGGTTGAAAGATCACTTACCCCGGTGGTATAGACAAACGGGGTGGAATTAGTACCATCATTGGTACCGGTATGACAGCCAAGACAGGTGTTATTCAGAAGAGCATCATGAGGAGTGAAGGTAACGGACTGCTGACTGGCATGCATGACATGACAATTGGCGCACTCACCAGATACCGAAGCCTGGAGATTAACGGGTGCCATGATTATTACAGCAATCAACAGGAGAAAAAATTTCATACCATCACTTTTTATTCCCTGAAAACGGCCAGACGGCCATTACCCTCATCAAGAACACATAAACGGCCCCAGGGATCAAACTGGAGCTCAATTGGATATAACAACTGCCCGGGTCTTTCTCCGCGGGTCAAAATCTCATTTTGCAGCTGGCCGCTGGAACTGTATATCTTCAGATGACCGCTATGACGTTCCGCCACCACAATTCTGCCCTGGCGCGGATCAATGGCAAAGGCAGCGGCAAAATCCGGCTTGGGACTGAGC
>CAZSOB010000369.1:0-1967 GCA_964608155.1 uncultured Desulfobulbia bacterium | reverse complement strand
TTTACGGGTGCCATCATTTTTAATTGTATATTCGGGAGTACTACATGACCATAAGAGAAGATGCCCAGCAGGGCAATATGACTGAAATTTTTACAAACTGCGCCGACCGAGAAGGCGTCAGCCCGGAATTCCTCATGGCGGGGGTGGCCAGGGGGGTAATTGCCATACCCAAAAACAAGAATCACAATTTCGCAAATATTACCGCCTTTGGCGAAGGCCTGACCACCAAGGTAAATGCCAATATTGGTTCCTCCAAGGATCACCAGGGCGTGGAGCAGGAACTGCATAAATTATGTGTCTCTTTAAAGGCCGGTACCGACGCGGTAATGGATTTAAGCATGGGCGGTGATTTAAACGAGGTGCGGCGGGAGATCCTCAAAAGCTGCCCCATTCCTCTCGGCACCGTACCTATTTATCAGGCAGTGGCCGAGGCGGTGGAGATCAATAAACAGGCCATTGGCGAGGTCAGCGTTGAGCGCATATTTGACACCATCCGCCAGCAGGCCGAGGACGGAGTAGACTTTATGACCATCCACTGCGGCCTCACCAGAAATACCGTGGAACGTCTCCGTGGTCATCAACGCCGGATGGGAGTAGTGAGCCGCGGCGGCTCTTTCATCATAGAGTGGATGGCCCACAATCAAAAGGAGAACCCCTTTTACGAACATTTTGATGAGTTAATGGCCATCCTGCGAGAGCACGAAGTCACCCTGAGCCTTGGAGACGGGGTGCGGCCCGGCTGCCTCGCCGATGCCACCGATGGCGGCCAGTTACAGGAATTACTCCACCTTGGTGAACTTACCCAGCGGGCCTGGGATGCCGGGGTACAGGTCATCGTCGAGGGGCCGGGACACATGCCCATGGATCAGATTGAGGCCAACGTCATGCTCCAGAAGCGGATCTGCCACGGCGCACCATTTTATGTCTTAGGGCCCCTGGTAACCGACATCGCACCGGGCTACGATCACATAACCGGGGCTATCGGCGGAGCCATAGCCGCCCGGGCCGGAGCCGATTTCCTCTGCTATGTAACTCCGGCCGAACACCTGAAGCTGCCCTCCATCGACGACGTCCGGGAAGGGGTAATCGCCTCCAAAATCGCCGCCCATGCCGCTGATATATGCAAGGGCGCCCCAGGGGGCATGAAACGCGATATTGCCATGGCTGACTGCCGTAACAACTTAGACTGGAAGGGGCAGATTGAGTTATCCATTGATCCAGAGAAGGCCCGTCGTTTTAGAGAGGACGGCGGCACATATAAGGGCGATGCCTGCAGCATGTGCGGTTCCTATTGCGCCATCAAGGTTTACCAAAAGGCCACCCGGATGGACGCGGAGCAACAGACGGCATAAATAAAAAAGGAGGGCATAATATGGCCATACCGGAGTTTTTTAATTCCATTACCACCTGGATTAACCATACCGAGGTGCCGATGCAGATCAGAACGGTTGACGCCGGCGGTTTGTTCAAAAACCCTTATTTCCTGGTGCCCTTCATCGCCCTGATTATTAATTATCTTTACCGGCAGGCCTTCAACAACCTGCTGGTAATCGCCCTGATTATAGGACTCTGGTATTTTAGCGGCACAGAATTTGTCCGGGACTCAGTGGTTAACGGTGAGGTTCAGATCGGCCATATCCTGCCCATTGCCGGGGTGGGAGTGGCCGGGATTGCCATCTTAATCTATATCTTTTTTATCAAACAGGATTAAGCCCCTTGAGTAACCGCCTCCAAGACATGTACAACCGCCTCCTAACGGCCTTTGGCCCGCAGCATTGGTGGCCGGGGGATACACCCCTGGAAATCATGACCGGGGCGGTGCTTACCCAAAACACCAGCTGGCAAAATGTGGAAAAGGCCATCACCAACCTGCAAGAGGCGGATCTCCTGACCTTTGACATACTATCCAGCTTGGCCCCGGAGGTATTGGCAGAGCAAATCAGGCCCTGTGGCTATTATAATCTCAA
>CAZSOB010000368.1:0-1970 GCA_964608155.1 uncultured Desulfobulbia bacterium | reverse complement strand
CAACAACCACCTTGATAAGCAGCAATATTGGCTCGACAATTTCAATGTCGGCGATTCCTGGCGTCTGTTCAAGATCATGTCGGAGTTCGTGGACGGCTTTGACAGCCTCTCCGAAATCAACCAGCCAGCCGTCTCTATTTTCGGCTCGGCACGTACCAAACCGGAGGATAAATATTACGGCGTTACCGAGAAAATAGCCAAGGGGCTGGCCGAAGCTGGTTACGCTGTCATCACCGGCGGCGGCCCCGGAATTATGGAGGCCGCTAACAAGGGGGCGGCAGCAGCCGATGGTGTTTCCGTGGGGCTGAACATCAACCTGCCCTTTGAACAGGAGGCCAACCCCTATTCCAACCTGCCTTTAAGCTTTAAATATTTCTTCGTCCGCAAGGTCATGTTCATTAAATACGCCATGGCCTTTGTCGGCATGCCGGGCGGCTTTGGCACCCTTGACGAACTATTCGAGGCCGTAACCCTGATTCAGACCAGGAGGATCAAGAGCTTCCCCATTATTCTGGTGGGTAGTGAATACTGGAGCGGGATGGTGAAATGGATTAAAGAGAGTCTGCTGGCCGCAGGCAATATCAAAGATGAAGACCTCTTTTATTTCAATATAATAGACGACCCTGATGAGGTGGTTCAGACCATCAAGCGAACGGTGGTTATTTAACGGTTAAGTCCAGGAACCCTTTCCTGCCGATAAAACGCTCAGTAACTATTCAGCCAAACAACCTGGCGAACCCAGCCTCTATTTTAAAAGTAACAAATTCAATACGTTACACATTTTGTTACTTAGAAGTGGTTGGTCATTACGGGCATTTTCATTGCGTTCTCCTGCCTCTGCAAGCGGCCTGCGCTTGTTGAGTCCGCCATAAATTGATGTAACCATGAGTCCTATAGCCGCGATTAATCAGACTGTCAATTCTCTAATCCAGGAAAGTTGCGAACATTTCGCTGAAAGGCCTGCCCTGGGTTTTGTCATGCAGCAGCCATACAGATACCGCGAGCTCAGGCGGCAGATAGACATTGCCGCGGCAGGCTTGAGAAAAAATGGTATAAAGGCCAAAGACCGGATAGCCATCCTGGCGGAGAGTTCACCGTCGTGGGGTATTGTTTATCTCGCTGTGGTCAGGCTTGGCGCCGTCGCCGTACCTGTTCTGCCGGACTTTCCCGGATCGGATATCCACCACATCTTATCGGAAACAGAAGCTAAACTGCTTTTCACCAATGAACGGCAATGTGACAAATTATCTGATTACAACCACCCGGCACTGCAATCAGTAATAACTCTGGATGACTGCCAGATAACTCATAACAACATAAGGGCCCAGACATTTGCCGATTTTATGGCCGGGGGACAATTACTTGACAGTGAAAGCATAAAAGACGAGACAAAGCCCGATGATATTGCCAGTATAATTTATACTTCCGGTACCTCCGGCTACTCCAAGGCGGTCATGCTGAGCCATGGGAATTTATGCGCCAACGTGAATTCGGTTAGTCAGGTAATTGCCATTTCAGAAAAATGGATTTTTTTGTCAGTCCTGCCGATATCACACGCCTATGAATTCACGACCGGATTTTTATTACCGTTAAGCCGGGGTGCCAGAATTCTATACTGCGCCAGACCGCCAACCCCTGCGATCCTGGCCCAGATCTGTCAGGCGGAGAGGCCCTGGGCCATGTGCGTGGTGCCAATGATTATGGAAAAGATCTATAAGAAAAAAATTATACCGGCTTTAAGGGGCAGTAAATTTCTGGCCATAGCCATGAAAGTTCCCTTTCTGCGGCGGAAAATATTAAAAAAAGCAGGAGCAAAGCTGCTTGACTTTTTTGGCGGTCAACTAAAAATCATGGCTATAGGCGGCGCGGCATTAAATATAGAGGTGGAACGTTTTCTGCTGGAGGCAGGCTTTCCTTATCTCGTGGGTTACGGGCTTACCGAGGCCGCCCCGCTCTTAAGCATCGGGGTT
>CAZSOB010000367.1:0-1971 GCA_964608155.1 uncultured Desulfobulbia bacterium | reverse complement strand
GGGTTGAGGTTCAGAGGCCGAAGGACAGAAGACATCATAATGATTTGGTATAACCCTTAAGGGGGGCAGGGCGTATTGTGCTGCAGTACAGGTAAAAAAACATGATCTTTGAACAATGCGGTCAGGCTGAATTGACCGTCCATTCTTATAACGTGGAGTTTGTAATATGGCAAAGGCAGTAAAAAATAAAAAGGCAGATAAAGGTACCTCCTCCGGGGCGGTCATGGTACTGGGCGGCGGCATTGCCGGCGTGCAGTCCGCTCTTGATCTCACCGAGTTAGGTTATTATGTCTATCTCGTGGAGAAGAGTCCGGCCATCGGCGGAGTGATGGCGCAACTCGACAAGACCTTTCCTACCAACGACTGCGCCCTCTGAATCCTGGCACCCAAGCTGGTAGAGGCCGGTCGGTCTCCCAATATTGAAATTTTAAGTAACGCTGATTTTACCGGACTTGAAGGTAAGCCCGGGGCCTTTACGGTCAAGGTTAATATGCGGCCTCGTTTTATTGACGCCGATAAATGCACGGCCTGCGGTTTATGTACCACTTACTGTCCGCGCCACCTGCAGGATACCTTCAATGAGGGCTTAAATCTGACTCGCCCCATTCATATTGATTATCCGCAGGCGGTGCCGGCTACTTACTATATTGATCCCGCTGCCTGTCTGCATGTTACTGAGGATACCTGTCAGATATGCGTGCCGGTATGCCGTAGTCACGCCATTAATTTTAATCAGAAGCCCAAGGTTAGAAAGATCGCGGTTGGAGCCGTGGTGCTGGCGCCTGGATTTGGTAAGGTACCGGATAGCACTTTGGCTAAATATAGTTACGGTGCCCATGCCGATGTACTTACCAGCCTGGAATTTGAGCGTCTTCTAAACCCCTCCGGCCCCTATCAGGGCAATGTCCTCTGCCTGTCGGATCAACGTCATCCCAAAAGGCTGGCCTTTATTCAATGCGTGGGTTCAAGGGATCTGGGCTGTGGTAATGGTTATTGCTCTTCAGTCTGCTGTATGTATGCCATCAAGGAGGCCATGGTCGCCAAGGAGCATGATCCAGAGCTTGACATCACCATTTTTTATATGGACATGCGGACGCAGGGCAAGGATTTTGACGCGGCCCAGAAACGGGCCGCAGAACAGTTCGGAATCAAATTTGTTCGGGCCAAGGTGGCAGGTGTTACCCCTTGGGGAGCTAAGGGACTTAGGCTCACCTATTCCACAATGGACGGCCGGCATTCTTTTGATCCCTTTGACATGGTGGTTCTATCCGTTGGCCTTGATGCCCCCAAGGATGCCCGGAAAATTTCCAAGCTTCTCGATGTGGAGCTTAATAAGTTTGATTTTTGCCGAACCGAGCCCTTTCATCCCCTTGATTCGTCCCGGCCGGGAATTTACGTGGCCGGCGCCTTCCAGGGCCCCTGTGATATTCCAGAGAGCGTCACCCAGGCTTCAGCCGCGGCTGGTATTGCCGCCGGTCTTTTGAAGAAACAGCGGGGGAAGGGCTATGTTGTAAAATCATATCCCGCTGAACATGATATCAGCGGAGAGGATATTCGTATCGGGGTCTTTACCTGCCATTGTGGTATTAATATCGGCGGCGTAGTGGATGTGCCCAGGGTCGATAAATATACCGATGGCATGGAAAATGTCGTTTATCATTCCGAGTCCATGTATTCCTGTTCTCAGGATGCCCAGGAGATGTTAAAGAAGACAATTAAAGAGCATAAATTGAACCGGGTGGTTATTGCCGCCTGTTCGCCGCGTACCCATGAGCCTCTGTTTCAAGAGACTCTAAAGGATGCCGGTTTGAACCGTTCCCTGTTCGAGATGGTCAATATCCGCGATCAATGTTCCTGGGTTCATGCTAATGAGCCCGAGGCCGCCACCGAGAAATCCATGGATTTAATTCGCATGGCAGTGGCCAAGGCCAACCGTATTCAGCCGCTGGCCGAGCAAACGGTACCGGTAAC
>CAZSOB010000366.1:0-1981 GCA_964608155.1 uncultured Desulfobulbia bacterium | reverse complement strand
CCGGAATACCGGTGCCATTTCAACGCCGCACCTCAGGCAGCCTCCGACTACAGCTTTGTCAATATCTGGGCCTGGGCCAAAGAATACGGCCTGACCTGGACCTGGGACAACGATCTGGTCTGGCTGCGCCAGAGTCTGCCGTATCCCGCCTATTGGGCGCCGGTGGGGAACTGGGAGACCATAGACTGGCAGTCCCGCCTGCCGGCGCTTCCTGAAAAGCTGCCCATTATTCGGGTTCCAGAGAAACTGGCCAGGCTCTGGCAAAGTCAGGCAGCCCACATTATAACCGGGGAAGAGGCCAGAGAACATTGGGATTATATCTATGATACCGGCGAACTAATCACCCTGGAGGGCAGAAAATTTCATAAAAAGAAAAATCTGCTGAACCAGTTTAAGAATAAACACGACTGGCATTATATCCCCATGGAACAACCCTTTGTTGATCAGGTTTTAAAAATGCAGTTAAACTGGTGCACATGGCGCAATTGTGAGGCCTCGGCCGGTCTGGCGGCCGAGGATCGGGTAATCAGCAAGGTTCTTCAAGATTACACCGCCCTGCCCAACCTTCTCGGCGGCGTAATCATGATCAACGAGTTTGATGTCGCGGCCTTTATCGTTGCCGAGATCATTCGCCCTGACACCCTGGTAGTGCATTTTGAAAAGGGCATGGGCGGCTATAAAGGCATATATCAGGCCATCAATCAAATGTTTCTGGCCGCTAACCCGGAATTCACCTTTGTGAACCGGGAGCAGGATCTTGGCAACGAGGGTTTACGCAAGGCCAAAATGTCTTATAATCCAATTAAATTCATTAAAAAATATACCTTTAAGTGGCTGCGACACAGCTCATAGGAAGGTAACTATTCAGCGGCACCCCATCTTTGCCCATTTAGAGCTTCTCGAGTAGCACAAGTACGCTTCAAATCTCTAAATGAACAAATATGGGGCACATCTGAGCAGTTACGCCGTTGAATTTGTAGCCGTTTATTGCCTTGGCTGAATAGTTACATAGGAAGAAGCGTGGTTCAGCCCATCAGTCCATAAAACAATGGTCTCGGCCCTTACCTACATCCACAAGCAATGCTTTTTGTCATTATCCAATTCGTCTGTATCGGGTTGATTTTACTACCCTTTACCCCCATCCGCCACCCATACGGCCTTCTGGCCAGCCTCCCCGGTCTTGCCCTGGCCTGGGTTGCGATAAGCCAGATGAAGCCGGGACGCTTTAATATCCGCCCCATTCCAAAAAAGAACAGCGTCCTAATTACCGACGGCGTATATAGTTATATCCGCCATCCGATGTACAGCAGTGTCTTATTATCCATGTTGGGGCCCGTGATTATGTATTGGCACATGACAAACACTGTGATTTATGCCGCTCTGCTTATCAATTTGCTGGCCAAGCTGCATTACGAAGAGAGTCTCTGGCTGCGGAGAGATCCGCAATACCGTGATTATTGCCGCCATACCAAACGTCTAATCCCCTTCATCTACTAAAGCAGGCTTTAAGGACGGAATTCAAAGGTTTAAAATATGGCTAAGTCCAAGGGACACCGCGCCTGAGGCGTGCCAACCGCCCCGCTTCAATCTTCTGCTGATAAAATTAAAAATTCATACCCACTCCAGCGCGAAATTATGCTAAAATCAAGATTAGATCAATAATTTTTCTTTTGGTGTCTGACCGGATACCCTGGGTATAAATATAAAAGCCATAACAATGCCAGCGGAGGGCAGCGACAACTTATCGTTTATATGAAAGTCACCTGCCAAGGGTGTTGGCCTTGCCACGACTTTCATGTTTCGTTGTGCCCGGGTGATCGGGCATGGCTGTTACTTACAAAAAGAGTAACTTCTCCAAAACTAATGGAACCCGGTTAGAGTTTTGCATTAAGGATGGTTGGTGGTTTTAGGCCGGGAGACGGATTAAATTTTTCCCCTGCGCCAAGGGGACAGAATTTTTTTCGCGGAAAGTTTGCGAAAA
>CAZSOB010000365.1:0-1982 GCA_964608155.1 uncultured Desulfobulbia bacterium | reverse complement strand
GGAGAAAAAAGCTCTTTATAACAGCTTATCAATAGGGATTCAAACCGGTCGTACCCCGTTGGTGCTGCTTATTGCCCTTGATGGTTTAAGTAATCCCGGCAGCGGCTCATTATGCGGCACCGCGATACGGCGTGTCCTGCGCGGCCGCCGCTTGATATACAGCCGGAAGTCAGTGGCTAATCCCGCCAGGCGAGATTATTTCGCGGCCTGGCAGCGGTGGCGGATTAAAAATGAACGGGCCGATGAGAGGGGTATAACCAAGAGTAGTAACGGTGTAATGCCCGATGTGCGGGGTTACAGTCTGCGCCGGGCTTTACGGAGCCTTAGCGGCCTTAAGGTCAAACTTGTAATAAGCGGGGCTGGGCGGGTCAAGAGCCAGCAGCCGAGGCCCGGTGTTAGATTGCGTGATAACGAGGTATGCCGTCTGCGATTACGCTTTTTAGAGATTAAACAGAGGGCCGATGAACACTTTGGGCGTGGAAGAGAAAAAGCGGCGCATCGCTGATCTCATCAGAGATACCGGCTGCCAATGGCGGAGCGGCAGTCTTGATAAGTGGATAAGCGGGCTTGTCTGTGATTCCAGAGAGGCGGAGCCGGGTATGCTTTTCGCGGCCCTGCCCGGTTCAACGGTTGACGGCCATGAGTATGCGGCGCAGGCGGCGGCCAGGGGCTGTGCCGCCCTGCTGGTTGAAAGGGGGCGGGAATTAGAATCTGGCGGCTTAGAAGGGGTCACCATCCTGGAGAGTGACAATACCCGCCGGGATCTTGGCCTCATGGCGGCCGCCTTTTATGGTCATCCTGGGCGTCGGTTGCGTTTGATCGGCATCACCGGCACCAACGGCAAGACTACCAGTAGTTATCTTCTCGAGGCCATCCTCAGGGAGAGCGGCGCTGATCCGGGGGTAATCGGTACCATTAATTACCGTTTTAACGGCCGGGAAACTCCGGCCGCTTTGACCACCCCGGACGCGGTACATCTGCAGCGGCTTTTAAAGGCCATGGCGGATGCCGGGGTGACTCATGTCATCATGGAGATGTCCTCGCATGCCATTGCCCAGGAACGGCTGAGCGGCTGTGAATTTGAGGCGGTTCTGTTCACCAATCTAAGCCGTGATCACCTGGATTTTCACGGCAGCATGGATAATTATTTTGCCGTTAAGCAAAGGGCCTTCCGGCAATTAACGGCTCAGGGCCGGGCGGTGGTGGTTATCGGCCCGGCAGTGGAGGGCCGGCATTGGGGGATGGAGCTTGTCCACTCCCTGGAAAAAGACTTAAATAAGGCCGGGCCGCCGGTTATCAGCTGTGGTCTAAAATCGGAGATGACGGTCTGGGCCAGAAAGACGGAATTTAGCTTAAATGGTATCAAGGCCGAGCTGATGCTGGGCGGCACGGAACTTAAAATCCAGAGTCCCCTGCACGGGAGATTTAATCTCCAGAATATCCTGGGCGCGGCTGGAAGCGCCCTGGCCCTGGGGATAGGGCCGGCAGAAATAGCCCGGGGTCTTGCCAACACCCCCCAGGTGCCTGGTCGTCTGGAGCGGGTCAGGGCTGGCGGGGATGATGAGAGGGGGCCGGCGGTATTTGTTGATTACGCCCATACCCCGGATGCCCTGCGTAATGTTCTGCAGACCCTGAGGCCCCTCACTAACCGCCGATTGCTGCTGGTTTTTGGCTGCGGGGGCGACCGTGATCAGGGGAAGCGTTATTTAATGGGCCGGATTGGCGGTGAACTGGCCGATATCATAATCATAACCAGCGACAATTCCCGTTCTGAAGAGCCGCTGGCAATTATGCGGGAGATTGGCCGCGGGGTCAGAGAGCTTAGAGGGCCGGAAAAGGAATTTATGCTCATCGAGGATCGGGCGCAGGCAATAGCCCGTGCCATAGGGGAGGCTGGTGATGAAGATGTAGTACTCATCAGCGGTAAGGGGCATGAGGATTATCAATTGAGCCGCAATGGCCGGATATTTTTTGATGACCGC
>CAZSOB010000364.1:0-1984 GCA_964608155.1 uncultured Desulfobulbia bacterium | reverse complement strand
ACAGTGCTAACCTTGCTGACCAAAAAATCATTTCTTGCCAGCAGCCTTTACCTCTTCCAAAACCTGAGCCACGGTCTTACCGCCCGCAGCCATGGCCCCAGGATTTTGCTTCACAATGGCCTCCCACTCCTTAATGGCCGCCGCCTTATCATCCTTGTCAAACATCAGCACAATCCCCTTATTAAAACGGGCATGGACATTTAAAGGGTCAATGGCAGTAGCCTTATCAAAACACTCGATAGCCTTATCCGGCTGCCCGGCACGCCGGTACATAACCCCCAGATCGGTGAGTACGCCAGCGTTCTCTGGCTGTATGGATAGATATTTAGTGTAGGCGCCAATGGCTTTGGCCGCCTGATTGGCATCAAAATAGGCGTTTCCCAGTTTGACCCAGATCTCACCCTCCTCAGGATGCAGCACGGCCTGCTTTTCCAGACCCAAAATCATCTCCGCCTGCCGCGAATCATTGACTGAACTATCCGGCGGGGCCTGAGCAACAGAGTTCCGACCCCTGTGAGCTGCAGTTTCAGAGCCCACCTGATGCAGGGAACTGTATATTATTCCGCCAAGAAACCCCACCAGCAAACAGACTGCCATGGCGTAGTAGAGAGTCGTCTTTTTCACACAATCGTCATCTTCTGCTAATAATGAGGTCATTTATCAGTCCCTGTTAAGGTTAAAATCCTTGTCTCTATACAATGGTAAGCTTCAACTCCCACGAGTTTTTCATGCTCGCGCTCGACTTTCAGTTGTTAAAAATTATTGCCGCCCAGCCCAGGCCCCACAATTAACTGGCATCAACGAGACGGCAATTATTATAACTGTCGAGATTATTATTTTTGATAAGACTCTTCAGAGAGGTTACATAAACACCCTTTTTGGCAGAATAATTAATCAGCCCCTCTGCCACGACCGCGGCATCCATGGAGTGACGCCGAATGCGCCGTAAATCAGCATAGGCCCCAACCCTGTTTATGGTCAGCATATAAGCCCGTACCGAGTCTAAAACCGAATCGTAGACGGCAATTTTATGACTTTGGTTGGCAGCCCGCCGGGCCGGAACCAGCCCCTTTTTACCCCAGGTCCACATCCCGAAAAGGTTATTGGCCTGATTGGCAAATCTGGAACTGCCCCATGATGATTCAATTGCTCCCTGGGCCAGCATCAAGCTGACGGGTAAGACATTAACCCGGTTCAGCAATTCTTCGGCATCCCGGGTACGATATTTACGGCATAATTCATTAATAAAGAGGGCCTGATCCCTGGCAATGGCGGTCTGCCACTCTTGCCGTCCAGGATAAAAAGTCAGGCCCCGCGGGCCGCCCAGTTCATCGATGATTGTCAATAAGCGCTGACGCTCCCCCATAACCTCTTCCCTGACAACCATTATCACCGGCAGCAAGGCCCGTACAAAGGCCTTCTTCTTACGGTTAAGATCAACCAGGCCCAAATCGGCCGGAAAATGTTCAATGATGACCGAAGGTACATCCTCCTGCACTTCACCCCAGAGATTAAACTCATGCAGCCGGGCAATAAGTTCCTGGCTTGAATTAACCGTCATGGCATATACACGCCGGCCCATTAATGTTTCTCGCTGGAGTTCAGCGGGAGGCAAAGAAGCGGTAACCTTGGCCTCCCGGGACGATAAAACAGGCTCGGGCAAAGGGCTGAAAAGAGCACTTTGCCGACAAGAAATTATTGAGATCAAAAGGGCGGCGGCTACCAGTAGAAAAGGAATCCACTGGCCATAAAGATATTCAGTCTTAGATCGAGACATGGTAGCCCACCCTCTTAGTTAATTTATCCATTTTTCACCATTTGTAGTTGTTCAGTCAATTTGTAACTATTCAGCGTGATGTCTAAAAGTAACAATAACCACCGGAGTATAACTGTTCAGCAGTGCTCCAGCTCGGAGTCTACGCTTACATAGTTCATTCGGGACTTCGAAGCATACTTTTGTATTCGAGAAGTCCCGAATGGACGA
>CAZSOB010000363.1:0-1985 GCA_964608155.1 uncultured Desulfobulbia bacterium | reverse complement strand
TGCCGGCATAATGAATATTTAAGGGACTATGGGGCTTGTGACAGCGCAGGCAGTCTTTAAAAACCATGAATGGGGCGTGGGGCTTATGGCATTGCAGACAGCGTTTAATCCGTTTATGCTTTTTGGGATGGCAGAAGGTACAATTTTTCTGGGAGTGCTTGCTGGGATATTTTTTGAATTCCTTACCCTTTTCAGGATGGCAGGTCTCGCAGGCCTTGTTTACCCAGTGTTTGTTGGGAATGGTTATGTTTAAGGGTGTGTGAGGATTACGATGGCATTTAAGGCAGACAGAACGCGCTCCAAGGGCAAAATGCGCCTGATCAGAGGGGTCATGACACATGGAGCATTGGGGAATAGTCTTTACTCCACGTGGCAGATGTTCAATATGGCAGTCAAGACAGGTGACCTCTGTTTTATGCTTGCCGCCGGCCCGTTTTATATCGGCTGGTTCGGATTTATGGCATTTTATACAGTCGGTATTCAGCAGTTTATGGGTGGCATCCAGGGCCAGGATTTTCTTTGCCGCCGCCTGGAGCTGCGCGGCACTTTTAGCTGCCGAGATTTGAGCGGCCTCAACTGACAGGGGCATAACAGATGCCCAAAACGTGACAGCCAGGAAGAAAGAACAGATAATCCCGGCGGCGCTGTAGTTTAAAGAGGCCTTTCTGACCATAAAAATCTCCTGATTTAGAACAATTTTAAAACTGCTTTTCTCTAACACAACTTATTGCTTACCGCAAGTTAAAAAGCGAGGCCGCCGGGGATGGAAATGCGCCGGTTCGGCAATGGGGGGGGAAAGTACGCCTACACCTTACTTAAGGTCAATTTTTCAACCAGGGTCATAAAATCTTCAATTATCAGTGGTTTTGCCATAAAATTTACCTCAGGCCGGGTTAGTATTTCCGGAGAAAGAAGGTTGTCTGTGTTACCGCTGATAAAGATAATCGGCAGGTGGCGCAGATTTTTATATATGACCTCATATATTTCCTGGCCGTTTCTAAGGGGCTGGATAATATCCAAAATTGCTAAGTTGATCTCATCCTTGTGGTCAATAAAGAGGCTGATGGCCTTTTTGCCATTAGCGGCACTCAGAACCGTAAACCCTGCTTGCTGCAACTGAATGGTTAATGATTTACGCACCATCTCTTCATCCTCAGACAGCAGAATAGTAATGTTAGAGGTGGGGGGGGCGGGGATTCTCTCTTTTATATCGGGGCTTGTATTGACTGGAGAACATGTTTTGTTGTCAGCTTGAGCGTTATCTAATAACAGCGGGGAAGGCTGTCCATGCTCCTCCGGGGGCGGGACAGTTGATGACGAGCCGTGCTTGACCGGGAAATAAGCGGCGAAGGTCGTTCCTTCTCTGTCTACGCTTTGGACATCAAAAAAGGCCGCATGCTCCTTGATGATATCGTGGATAATGGCCAGACCCAATCCGGTACCTTTGGAAGGATCCTTGGTGGTGAAAAAGGGCTCACATATCCTGTTCAGGTCGGCTGAATTGATTCCCTCGCCGTTATCGGTAACGCTGAGTCTCATATAGCAGCCAGCCGGAATTTTATCAATAGTGCCGCTTATGGGAGACTCGATTTCAACCGCCTGGCTGACAATCTTGATAGTTCCGCCGCCTGGCATGGCATCTCTGGCGTTGGTGCAGAGATTAATCAGCACCTGCTCCAGTTGATGTTTATCTGCCGCTATCGGTAAATCGTCATTGGCAAGTTTAATCTGCAGGCTGATTTCCTCGTCTACCAGACTGCGAAGTATGTCCGCTATGCCGGTGACAATGTTATTCAGAGAGGTGGTACGCAGAGCAACACTCTGCTTTTTGCCGAAAGACAAGAGGTTGGCGGTGAGGTTTTTGCCAAGCTTAGTGGCTATGTTTATATACTTGATATAGTCGCTGGCGGTTTTGTTGTCGGTGTTCTCGTGGGCCAGCAGGTGGGAGAAGGTGTTGATTGAGGCCAGCACGTTATTAAAATCAT
>CAZSOB010000362.1:0-1990 GCA_964608155.1 uncultured Desulfobulbia bacterium | reverse complement strand
TATTCGAGAAGTCCCGAATGGACGAAGATGGGGTGCTGCTGAATAGTTACTAAAATGTAACTATTCAGCCAAACAACCGGGCGAACCCGGCCTCTATTTTAAAAGTAACAAATTCAATATGTTGCACATTTTGTTACTTAGAAGCAAGGCAGGCACGAAAAAAGAGGACATTGAATCGGAATCGGGGTAAGAATAGCAGAAAAACATTATGAGGCTTAAATATTATCAAATGAGAGGCCAAATTATGCGAAAAAGAACAGGCAGGGCCATGTGTAACGATAAGGCAGGGAGCAATTATAACATCCATTACGGGATGAAGATTGTTTGTGAGCTGTGTTTTATCCTGCTGGTTTTATTGCTTAGTACGGGAGCGCTGGCCGCTTCTGACGCGCTTGTGGTCGGCAATTTTTCCGCTCTCCCCCAAAAGGGTGTTATGCCGGCGGACTGGAAGCCTCTTACTTTTAAAAAAATAAAAACTCTGAGCCGTTATAGTCACGTTCTGGTGGATGGTCGTGGTGTGATTGAGGCGCAGAGTAAAAACGGTGCCTCGGGGCTGATCCGTAAACTCACCATCGACCCCGCCCGATATCCTGTCATTAGCTGGCAATGGAAGGTGAAAAACATCTTGTCAAAAGGGGATGTTTCTAAAAAGAGCGGCGATGACTATCCAGCCAGGATTTATATCACCTTTGCTTACGATGCAAAAAAAGCGGGCTTCTGGGAAGGTGTTAAATTCGACACCTATAAAATGATTTATGGCGAATATCCTCCCGTGGGCGCTATTAATTACATCTGGGCTAATAAGGCTGAAACAGGCCGCATATTTACGAATCCTACGCCGACCGCGTCAAGATGTTTGTCATCGAAAGCGGTACGGCCAAAGTCGGTAAATGGATCACAGAGAGGCGCAATATCGTTAATGATTATCGGGCGGCCTTTAAGAAAGATCCGCCGCCTATCAGCGGCATTGCCATCATGACCGATACCGACAACACCGGCCAGTCCGCCACGGCCTGGTATGGAGATATTATCATGCGGCGGCAATAGCAGCCGCATATTTCCTGGCCACAGTTTTATTAACTATCCCGCCCGGCAGCCGCAGGCGGAAAACCGTGCCTGCCGGTTGGCTGTCATTAATTTCAAGGCGGCCGGCGTGGGCGGTGATAACCTTGTTGACAATAGGTAATCCCAGGCCGGTACCGCCTCTTTTGGTGGTCATGAATGGTTGGAGTATTTTGTGCCGCTCTTCTGCAGGAATGCCGTCTCCCTGGTCAATAACCTCAATCCAGATCTCTTTTTTCTTTGTCAGTCCGCGAATAGTTACCACACCATGGGGCGGGCTTGCCTCAATGGCATTGACCAATAAATTCATCAACCCTTGCTGGAGACGGTGACGGTCGCAGTACAACATAGTCTGCGCGTCCCCCTGGATCTCGACCTGTAAACGTATTTTATGACGATCGGCCTTTTCTGATACGGTAGTGATCGTATTCTTAATAAGATCCGGCAGGGATTCCGATTTACATTCAAGGTTCAATGGTCTGGCAAAGGCAAGCATGTTCAGAACCATACGCTCCATACGTCTTACCTGCTCCTCGGCATGGGCAAGGCGTTCATCGGCCTTGGCCGGGGAGGACAGCTTTTTGCGGGCTTGGTAAATGAAACCGCCAATGGCGGTGAGGGGCGTTTTCATATCGTGGGCAATACAGGAGACTGCCTGGCCCATGGAGGCAAGGTGTTCGGCCTTACATTTTTCCCGCGACAGTTGAAATTCCCGGTTACGCAGCCAGCCGACCAGCGGCCCAACAACGTTGAACAGGATAATTTCCAGAAAATATCCTAAATTATGCCCCATCAGCGTTGACGATGACCAGGATGGAATGGAAGGGATATAGAGAACGGTTATCAACAGTGAGGCGATCAGGCCGCCGCCAAGTCCGAACCAGAGGCCGACCAGAATAATGGGCAGGAAATAAAGCTCCCGGTAAAC
>CAZSOB010000361.1:0-1999 GCA_964608155.1 uncultured Desulfobulbia bacterium | reverse complement strand
GCGCCAGCCGGTCATGGAGTACGCCTTGGAAACGCCGTTTAAGACCACACTATGTTCCACCAGTGACGGCCAGAGAGTGAGGCTGTTGGCGAAGGGCTCGTCGCTCCACAGGATGGGTTCGTAGATGTCGTCGGAGGCGACGATGATGTCCGGGCGTGCCTCCAGCACGGCACCCAATGCCTTTAATTCTGCATGGCTATAGGTGACGCCGGTGGGGTTCGATGGGCTGTTGATGACCACCAGCCGGGTCTTCGGCGTGATGGCTGCTGCCAGCTGCTCGGGGTTGATCTTGAATCCGGCCTCGATGCCGGCCTCGACGATCACCGGCTGGCCCTCCGCCAGCAGTACCATGTCTGGATAGGATACCCAGTAGGGGGCGGGGATGATGACCTCGTCACCGGGGTTCAGCAACGCCTGGGTCAGGTTGAAAAAGCTGTGCTTGCCACCGCAGGAAACCAGGATCTGCTCGGGCGCGTAGTCGAGCCCGTTGTCGCGCTGCAGCTTGCGGATCACCGCCGCCTTCAGTTCCGGCGTGCCGTCTACCTCGGTGTACTTGGTGAAACCCGCGTTGATGGCCTCGATGGCGGCCAGCTTGATGTGATCGGGGGTGTCAAAATCCGGTTCGCCGGCACCCAGGCCGATGATGTCCTGACCGGCTGCCCGCAGCGCCTTGGCGCGTGCCGTGATGGCGAGAGTAGGGGAAGGTTTGATGCTTTGAACGCGGTGGGATAACTGCTTGTTCAAGCCTGTGTCCTCTGCTTGGGGTCAAGGTGTTAATATACTCGATTGGTTTCCGATCAAGAATGGTCTATGAGCAAAAAGTTTGAATTGGTATCGGCGTTTGCCCCCGCCGGCGATCAGCCGCAGGCAATCCGTAGTTTGCTGGAAGGTCTGCGGGCGGGTGAGGCGGGGCAGACCCTGCTGGGTGTGACGGGCTCCGGCAAGACCTTCACTATGGCCAATGTCATCGAGGCCATGCAGCGCCCGACCATCATCATGGCACCCAACAAGACACTGGCGGCGCAGTTGTATGGGGAAATGAAGGAATTCTTCCCGCACAACGCGGTGGAGTATTTTGTTTCCTATTACGACTACTATCAGCCCGAGGCCTATGTGCCGGCCTCCGACACCTTCATCGAGAAGGATGCCTCGGTGAATGAGCATATCGAGCAGATGCGCCTGTCCGCCACCAAGGCGCTGATGGAGCGCAAGGATGCCATCATCGTCGCCACCGTGTCGGCTATTTATGGTTTGGGTGATCCCGAGTCGTATCTGAAGATGGTGCTACATTTGTCGCGCGGCGACATCATCGATCAGCGTGACCTGTTGCGCCGCCTGGCCGAGCTGCAGTACAAGCGCAACGACGTGGAGCTGCACCGCGCCACCTATCGCGTGCGTGGCGACGTCATCGACATTTATCCAGCCGATTCTGATCGCGAAGCGGTGCGGATCGAGTTGTTCGGCGATGAGATCGATAACTTGTCCCATTTCGATCCGCTTACTGGCGAAGTGCTGGAGCGCCTGCCGCGCATCACCGTCTATCCCAAGTCCCATTACGTCACGCCGCGCCACACCATCCTCGAGGCCGTCGAGCAGATCAAGCAGGAGCTGCCCGAGCGGCTGGAATACTATTACAGTGAGAACAAGCTGGTGGAGGCGCAGCGGCTGGAGCAGCGGGTCAAGTACGACATCGAGATGATGCAGGAGCTGGGCTATTGCTCCGGTATCGAAAACTACTCACGCTATCTGTCCGGGCGCAACCCCGGCGAGCCGCCGCCAACCTTGATCGACTACCTGCCCGACGAGGCGCTGATGATTCTCGACGAGTCACACGTCACCGTGCCGCAGATCGGCGGCATGTATCGCGGCGACCGTTCGCGCAAGGAAAACCTGGTGCAGTACGGCTTTCGTCTGCCCTCGGCGTTGGACAACCGGCCGTTGCGTTTCGAGGAATTCGAGCGCCTGATGCCGCAGGCCATCTTTGTCTCCGCGACCCCGG
>CAZSOB010000360.1:0-2005 GCA_964608155.1 uncultured Desulfobulbia bacterium | reverse complement strand
AATAATTTTGGCCCTACGTCTTTGAGTTTCGGCCTGGGAGAATTTCGACGTCATGAAAAGCTTGACTGGTATGAGGATATGCGTCTCTTTTTGAAAAGAACCGATGAAGCCATGTATAAAGCCAAAAATGGCGGTAAAAACAAGATAGTAATCGCGAATTAGGGCCTGTAAAAAACAACCTGGCTTATATTGCGCTTAGATTTGGATCAGGTTTTAATGCGGCGATTGAACAAAGCCGCAGACGCAGCAAAGCTATATTGAGTATTTTGAGATTGAGTCGCACGCAAAGATGAGCCGAAGATAAGATACAAGATTGGCCATGTTGTTTATTTACAGCCCCTCAGCCAATCGAATAAGCGACCACCTGCTATGGCATGGGATGACGGACAAAGAATTTCCACATCATATCATTTGCCGAAATATCCCGGCTGATCTTGCCAGTCTTTTTTCCAGCAAGAATTTTTCTTCCCCCCGGCCAGTTATGACCACCCTGATCAATGGTGACAAGTACAACCTCTGTGCCCCGATCAGATATATAGGTTTCTATGGTCGCATCACCAATTCTTTTGGTGCCGCCTTTAATAGCGCAACCATTTCTCTTCCGCCAACCATTAATTGTTTCTTTAACGGAACGAAAATCTACCTTAGTGATCGAACGAGCCCCAACCCCGCCATTATAAGGTAAATTTTGATCTGCGGTGCCATGAATTTCCAAGATGGATATAGGCCGCGATGGTGTGCACTCATCAACCCCGATTACTCCGGAAATTGCCGCTACAGCGGCAATTCTATCTGCCATTTCACATGCCAGACGCTGCGCAAACATGGCCCCGTTGGATAAACCGGTGGCATAAATTCTTTTCTGATCAATTTTGACAAATTTGGCTATATCATCTAAGAGCGCCCTGCTAAAGGCAACATCATCAACATTATTCCTTACGGCGCTGCCGCAACAATCACCGGCGTTCCAGGTTAATAACCTATGTTTAAAAAGCCAGCCTCCAGTACCATCGGGATATACCACCACAAAGCCATAACGGTCGGCAGTTTTATCCATTCCCGACTGGAAACGAATTGTCCCACCGCGACCGCCACCGCCGTGAAAATTAAGAACCAGCGGCCAAGCTTGGTTTTTGCCGCTACCCGGCCCTTTGGGGAGATGAAACTCATAACGTCTTTTAAGCCCGTTCACGGTTATATAACGTTCATAGTCTCCAGGAAGCAGTTTCTGTGATTTTATATGAAAGTCACCAACCAAGGGCGTTGGCCTTACCACGACTTTCATGTTTCGTTGTGCCCGGGTTGACCGGGCATGGCTGTTACTTGAAACCGCAGCCTGGATCAGTTGCAATCTGGCATCCTGCCGCTCTAATTCCTTTTTTATAGTTAAAATACTATATTCATTACCGTTGGCGTTTAAGCATGAGGTACAAAAGACCAAGACAACGGGTAAGATAATAAAAAAAATTAATAATCGGCTCATGCTTCCACGTCCTCAAGTTGCGGCTTGGGAAAATTCCGGCATAAAGAAAAACCTGACTGGTAGGATGATACGTATCTTAAAAAAAAGCACTAATGCCATGTACAAGGCCCAAAACAGCGCTAAAAGCAAGATAAGTAAGCGCGGACTAATAACCACTTAGTTTCACAATTATTCTACCCTTAAGATGGCCAGCCAGCATTTGGTCAATGGCATCATTTAGATCAGGTAGAGTAATCTCAACGGCCATGTCCTCCAGAAAATCAAAACACCACTCCTCAGCTATCCGTTGCCATATGCGCTGCCGTTTAACCAGCGGAGTAAGGGCGGAATCAATACCAGCCAGGGTTATTCCCCGCAAAATAAAAGGATAGACGGTGAGATGCAGCTCAGGGGCGGCCACATTCCCGCAGCAGGTAACAATTCCGCCATAGCGGCAGGTCTTTAAAATCGCGGTAAGATAGGGGCCGCCCACTGTATCCACTGCCGCCGCCCAACGTTCCCTGAGTAAAGCGCGGTTAGCGC
>CAZSOB010000359.1:0-2007 GCA_964608155.1 uncultured Desulfobulbia bacterium | reverse complement strand
CCTTACCGCGCAGGGCTCGTTCGGCGGTTTGCTGCAAATCAATATCTATGGTCAGTTTGAGATCCTTGCCCGGCAGAGGGGCCTGCTCCATTATTTCCCGCTGCTCAAAGCCATGGACATCCACCTCCACATAACGGCGGCCCTTTTCTCCCCGTAGTAATTTCTCATATATTCGCTCAATGCCCATTTTGCCGATCTGGTCGGAGGGCAAATAGCTGTCGCCAAACTTCTTTAACTCCTTCTCGTTAATTTTGCCGAGATAGCCCACGAGATGAGAGGCGAGATTACCGAAGTTGTATTTTCTGGAGGGCAGGGTTTCGATATGGATCCCGGGCAGTTTATATTGATGATTCTCAATATAGACCAGGGTCGGCCAGTCAATGTCCTCTTTGAGCAGAATAGGGAGATGGTGGGGGTAATCAGCGGCCTCCCTTATCCTCTTTAGAATTTCGCTGACATTAACCTTTAAAATCGTGGCCATTTCTCTGATAATCAACTCTGGATCAGGGGCATCCTCTTTGTTCCAGGTAACATTAAAATAGGGTCGGTTAACGATTAACGGCCTGCCGTTGCGGTCAAGAATATTACCGCGCGGGGCGGGCAGCCATTGCAGACGTATGCGGTTGTTCTCCGACATCTTAAGGTATTGTGAGCCGCGCAGAATCTGCAGGAACCAGAGTCTGACAACGAGGATTCCAAAGAGGGCCAGGATGATAAAAATGACGATATTGGTGCGGCGCTTCAGGGCCTGGAGCTCGCTCTCATCCATGCGGTGAATTCTGGAGATAACAGTCCGTTGGTTTAAATCCTGTTTACTCTTATCTCGAAGTGGGGCCGGGGTGAATTTTTTCAAGGTGGTCTGTTTTAACGTCTAACGGTTCGATGACGGTTCCCCTGTTTGCTTCTGAATATGGTAGGGAAACCGTTATCTTCGTTCTTAACACCTATATCCCAGAGGAGACTGAATATCTTGTGGGCGGGAATCACCAGGATGGTTATAATCAGCAGACGTTGCAGGACTTCACCCCATAACCATGGCGCAAGGCTGTTGTTGGCCAGCATGGAAGAAAAGATATAAATAATCCCGTTGGCCAGGAGATAGCTCAAGGCAACGATGGGGGGTTGATGGTTGATTTCGTCTATGGACAGTCCCATGGAGAGAGCCTTGACAATAACAAAAGTTAAGAGATAGGCTATGGTGTAAAGACCTGAAAAATAGCCTGATAACACCCCCATTATGGTACCCCATATCATCATTAACAGTACTCCCTGCGTGATGGAGGCATGCAGGGCGATAAAGATGATGAGCAGAAAAAGAAGATCCGGCAGCCCTATCCATTTGGGCAGGGCCTGGAAGATGGTGGTTTGCAGACCGATAAACAGACAGCCCAGAAATAAAAATAATATAAAACGCATAGGTAATTATTAAGCCAAACAACCGGGGCGAGCCCGGCCTCTATTTTAAAAGTAACGAATTCAATACGTTGCACATTTTGTTACTTGGAAGCGTGATGCATAGAAGTAACAATGACCACTTGTTGGCGAAAAATAATCATGGCTTCGGTAACTTCTCCAGCGGTACGACAAAGATCGTATGCGAAACTAATGCTATCCAGGTTAGAGTTTTGCATTAAGGATGGTTGGTGGTTTTAGGCCGGGAGACAGATTAAATTTTCCCCTGCGCCAAGGGGGCAGAATTTTTTTCGCGGAAAGTTTGCGAAAATTATTTTGTCCCCGAATCGGAAGCTACGAAAAATAAAATCAGTCCCCTTAGTTCTGATGTAACTGTTCAGCAGTGCTCCAGCTCGGAGTCTACGCTTACCTCGTTCATTCGGGGTTAAAGTGTTGGTTTACCTCGTAATATAATTGTCAGGTACTCCAAATGATTGAGATTGACTGCGGGTTTTACCTTAACCTGCAGAAACATTCCCCGGCGAGCCCTTAATACATGTGATACCGTGCCGATTACCAGCCCCTTGGGGAATACTCCCCCCATTCCGGAGGTAA
>CAZSOB010000358.1:0-2011 GCA_964608155.1 uncultured Desulfobulbia bacterium | reverse complement strand
TATTTTTTTAAGCGGATAAATTGACATCCCCAATATTTGCAGTATATGAATTTAAGTTTATTCTTAAACCATAAATTTTATAAGCACATTTTAACAATAAATCTAACGGGAGGGATATAATGGCTGAAAATATTGTAATCATCGGCGCTGTCGCGGCCGGGCCCAAAACGGCCTGCCGCCTGCGGCGGTTAAATCCAGAGGCAGAGATCACCATTATAGATATGGATAACCTTATATCTTATGGCGGTTGCGGTATTCCCTATTATGTCTCCGGCGATGTTTCCGATGAAAAAGAACTACGTTCAACCAGTTTTCATGTCCTCAGAGACGCGCAATTCTTCACCAACGCCAAGGGTGTTAAGGTGATAATTAGAACGGAGGTTACCAGGATTGACCGCCAGAACAAAATGGTCAACTTTACCTGTCTCGACAGCGGTGATGCAGGCTCCATGCCGTATGACAAGCTGGTTATCTGTACCGGAGCCGCTCCCAACCAACCCCCCATCGCCGGAGCCGATCTTCCCGGTGTCCACTATGTAAGTAATATGCACCAGGCCATTGCCATCAAAGAAAAACTGGCCAAGGGCCAGGTGGGCCGGGCCGTGGTCATCGGCGGCGGCGCCATCGGCCTGGAGATGGCCGAATCGTTTGCCGACCTTTGGGAGGTGGAGACAACAATTATCGAATTCATGCCCCAGATTCTGCCTAAAGCCGTGGATCGTATCTTCGCCATGATGCTTACCAACCACCTGCGCCAAAACGGCATCCAGGTGCATACCAGCGAAAACGTCCAGAAGATTGAAGAGGTTGAGGGCGGCTATAAGGTCACCAGCAATAAACGCAGCTTAGAGACCGATATTGTCATCATGGCAGTCGGCGTCCATCCCCGAAGCAGCCTGGCCATGGAGGCCGGGCTGCAGGTAACGCCCCGAGGCGGTATAATCGTTAACAACCGTCTGCAGACCTCGGATCCTGATATATACGCCGCTGGTGACTGTATCGAAACCACCAATCTGGTTTCCGGCCAAAAGGTGGTGGCTCCATTTGGCTCCCTCGCCAACCGCCAGGGTCGTGTCGTAGCCGACAACCTGGCCGGTATCCCCAGTAAATTTGAGGGAGTAGTGGGCTCATTTATCATGAAGGCCTTTGAGTCGAGTATAGGCAGCACCGGCCTCAGTCTGGAATCGGCCATAGCCGCCGGTTTTGATGCCGGCCGGGTAATCACCGCCCAGTCTGACCGCGCTCATTTCTTTCCCACCCACGCCGTCATTCCCCTGCAGATGGTATTTGACAAACGAACCAGGCAGGTACTTGGGGTGCAGGGATTCGGCCCCATGAACGATGCGGTGTTGACCCGGATAGATACAGCGGCGGCCCTAATCGCCAAGGGTGCCACTGTGGAGGATTTCAGTAACATAGAGATGGCCTACGCGCCGCCCTTCGCCACCGCCCTCGATGCCCTAAACGCCACCGCCAACGTGGCAGATAACTTTATCGACGGCCGCCTGCGCACCGTTGATCTTGATCTCTTCATGGCCTGGATGGAGGACAACGGCAGCCAGCCGGACTGGTTAGCACTTGATATCCGCCATCCCAAGGATGCCAAGCTTTTTAAAGACGAATTTAAAGAGCTGTGGCTCACCATTCCCTATGTGGAGATACGGCAGCGGGCAGCGGAGATTCCCACCGATAAGACCATGATTATCATCTGCGATGCCGGCACAAGATCTTCCGAAATACAGCGTTTCCTTGACAGTATCGGCCATAACAACAATCTTGTTCTGGGCGGCGGTTTCAATATCATGCGCCAGTTGGCACCCGCCTGGTGGCCCAATAATTAGGGTAATTTTCTGCCCCTCACTGGATAGACTAATCATGAGACAAATAAAAATTATATTGCTGGCCGCCCTCCTCATCCTGGGGCTGGCCGGCCGGCCGGCTCTGGCCCTGGAGGGGCAGCTCAATATCAATACCGCCAGCGCCAGCCAATTACAAAAGCTGCCATTCATCG
>CAZSOB010000357.1:0-2014 GCA_964608155.1 uncultured Desulfobulbia bacterium | reverse complement strand
GGAGACGCCTTTTTTGCCGCCTTTATTAACGGCTTTATGGCGGGACAGCCCTGGGTGGAGTGTCTAAGGTCGGCCAACCGTTTGGGCAGTGAAGTGGCGGCCAGGCCGGGGGCCACGGCTTTTTTGGATTAGTAATTATCCGTTATAGGGCAGGGACGGCGGAATTTTATATATCTAAGGGCGATGATGAAAAAAGAAATCAACAAAAAATTGATTGAGGAGCGCTCCCGCCATGAGGCTGAGTGGGGAGCTGTCATGGATTCATCTGCTGATGCCATATATATACTTGATCCTGCCCGCCTGATTATTCGGGCCAATAAAGCTTTTTATAATATGACCGCGAGTACACCGGACAAAGCAATAGGGCGGCACATAACCGACATCGTTCATCCCCATGGTGAATTAGAACCTTGTCCCGTCTGCCGGGCTCAGGAGGCAAAAAAGGACGCGGTAATTATTATGGAGGCTGATGACCCTGATAACCCCGCAGGTGTGCCTTTAGAAATTGTAGTTAAAGTGGTGCGGGATAAAAGTGGTAACGCTTTAAGTATCTTCATGAGCCTGCATGATTTGACGGCCGGGCGTAAATTGGTTGAAGAAAAAAGGATACTTGAAGAGCAGCTCCGGCAGGCTCAAAAAATGGAATCCATCGGCCGTCTGGCGGGAGGTATAGCCCATGATTTTAACAATATACTGACTACGATCCTCGGATATAGTGAGTTGGTGCTTATGGAAATGGCCGACAATGCCCCATTCCGGGAGGAGATCGAAATCATCCGCAGTGCCGGTGAGAAGGCTGCCGGCCTGACCCGTCAGCTGCTGGCCTTCAGCAGGAAGCAGGTAATGGATAAAAGACCGGTTGCTATCAACAAAATTATTCAAGATATCAGTAAGCTGCTCAGTAAACTTATTGGTGAGGATATTATAATAACGACAATAATAGAGGCGGCGCGCAGCGTTGTGGTTGCCGATCAGGGGCAGATTGAGCAAGTATTGATGAATCTGGTGGTAAACGCCCGTGATGCCATGCCCTGCGGCGGCCGTTTAATCATCGAAACGCAAAACGTAATTTTTGATCAGGCATACGCTAAGGAGCATCCGGAGGTTAAGGCTGGGGACTACATCATGATGGCTGTGACGGACTTCGGTGAAGGAATGAACAGTGATGTTATTGAATATATATTTGACCCATTTTTTACCACCAAAGAACAGGGCAAGGGAACAGGCCTTGGTCTTTCCACCGTATATGGGATAATAAAACAGCATAATGGGCACATTTACGCCTATAGCGAGATTGGTAAGGGTACCACATTTAAAATATATTTCCCGGCCAGCAGCCAGATAGTAGTGGAACCAGCTGCCGAGAAGGGGGCGGGGCTGTCTGTTGGGACGGAGACTATTCTTATAGTTGACGATGAACCGTCAATACGAAGCCTGATAATCGATACTCTTGAACCCTTTGGCTACACATGCCTTGAAGCCTCATGTGGAGCCGATGCCCTGCAGCTTATCCAAACAAGACCTGAAAATATTGATCTTCTCCTGACCGATGTAATTATGCCGGGTATGAATGGCAAGGAACTTTCTAATAAGGTCAGCAAGGATAATCCAGCTATCAAAACAGTTTTTATATCCGGTTATACCGAAAACTCTATTGCCCATCACGGCATTCTTGACCCTGGAATTAATTATATTCAGAAACCGCTGACCCCGACTATTTTAATAAAGAAGCTGCGCCAGGTTCTTGATGCCCGTAGGGGCACCCCTTGTGGGGGCCCTGAATAATCAAACCACCCAACCATCAACAGGATACCCACAAGGGGTGCCCTATTTTAAATTTGCCGTTTATCAATTACCCGCCTGGCCTTGCCCTCAAAGCGCTCTAAGGTTTTTTCCTCCACCAGTTTTACTTCAATGCCAATGCCGAGTTCCACCTGCAGCCTCTTCCGGATCAGATTGACGAATTCTCTCTGCTTCTTCATCTGATCGGAAAATATGCTATCTACCACCTCTA
>CAZSOB010000356.1:0-2032 GCA_964608155.1 uncultured Desulfobulbia bacterium | reverse complement strand
AGACAACTATGATAACCCTGCTTGACTATGGTGCCGGCAATGTTAGAAGTGTCCGCAACGCCATTAAGAAATTAGGTTTTGAGGTACAAGACGCAGCCTCGGCCGCCGATATTAACCAGGCCGACAAATTAATTTTCCCCGGGGTAGGCAGTTTTGGCAGCGCCATGGCCCGCCTGCGGGAGCTGGGCTATGTAGATGCCCTGCGGGATTATCTGCTGGCCGATCGTCCCTTTCTCGGCATCTGCCTCGGCCTCCATACCCTTTTCTCCGGCAGTGAAGAGTCACCCGGTATCGAAGGACTGGGGATCATCCCCGGCGCCGTGGGCCGTTTTGACCTTGGCCTTGCCCCGCTTGCCATCCCTCATATTGGCTGGAACGGAATTCGGCGCCGCAAAGATTCCGTTATTCTTAATAATTATGAGAACGAAAAGCTTTATTTTGTCCATTCCTACCGAGCTATGGAGACAGAGGCCAACCGCGACTGGGTTCTCACCACTACCAATTACGGGGAGGAGTTTATCAGCTCCGTAAACCGGGGCAATGTCTGTGCCACCCAATTTCATCCCGAAAAAAGCGGGGCTGCCGGACTCAAAATTCTACGTAATTTCTTAGAAACAAATAAAACGCTTGTGCTTAACAGCAAACCAGCCGCCCTTGTCGGCGAAACTAAGCTGGCCAAACGAATTATTGCCTGCCTTGATGTCCGTACTAACGACAATGGTGATCTAATAGTCACCAAAGGCGACCAATACGATGTCCGGGATGATGGCGAGGTCAGGAATCTTGGCAAACCCGTGGAACTCGCCCGCCGTTATTTTAATGAGGGAGCCGATGAAATAACCTTTTTAAACATCACTGGCTTTCGGGATTTCCCCTTAAAGGACCAACCCATGTTAGAGGTCTTAAAGCGTACCTCGGAACAGGTATTCGTGCCGTTGACCATCGGCGGCGGCATCCGGGACTTTACCGATTCCCAGGGCCGCGATTACTCGGCTTTGGATGTGGCTTCGGAATATTTCCGCTCCGGAGCCGACAAAATTTCCATCGGCAGCGATGCCGTGTACACGGTAGAAAAATACCTCCGCGTCGGCCGACACGATAACGCCGTCAGCCGAATCTCAGAGCGTTATGGCAGCCAGGCGGTGGTGATCTCCGTAGATCCCAGACGAATATATGTAAAAACAGCGGCAGAAGCGGCTGATCATCATGTCATAAAAACCACTCTGCCCGGCCCCAACGGTGAGGAATACTGTTGGTATCAATGCACAATAAAGGGCGGCCGCGAGGGCCGTGACTTAGACGCCCTGACTCTGGCTCAGATTTGCGAAAAGCTGGGGGCTGGAGAGATTTTATTGAATTGTATCGACCGGGACGGCACTAATATGGGATTTGACCTCGAGCTCATCAATCTGGTGCGCGATAATGTCGGTATCCCGGTTATCGCCTCCAGCGGTGCGGGCTGTCCAGCCCATTTTGCCGAGGTCTTCGCCAACACCAAGGCCGAAGCCGCCTTGGCCGCCGGCATCTTCCACCGCGAGGAGGTGCCGATTGGCGAGGTCAAGAATTATTTGGCCAAGACCGGGGTGGAGATCAGAAAGCAGTAAACGTCCTACTGCGGTTCCAGATGAATTACCACATCCACTACCTGGAGATCGGAATTTATTATGCGGCTCTTAACCGCCCCCGCTATATCATGGCCCTGCCGAACGCTTATATCACCATCCACTACCATATGCAGATCGACATAAAGCCTTGCCCCCGACAAACGGGCCCGTAAACGGTGAATATCACGCACCCCCGGCATTTGCACGGCTATTTCTTTGATTTCTGTGCAAATCTCATCATCGGCGCTGGTATCAACCAGCTCCTTTAACCCCGGCAGCATAATCTTATGGGCGGCTTGCAAAATAAACAGGGCAACCACAACCGCGCCAAGCCGATCCAGAAAGGCCATCCCCGGCAGCATGATACTACCGACTATAGAGAGCAGGGCCGGAATAGAACTCATGGCATCACTGCGGTGATGCCATGC
>CAZSOB010000355.1:0-2033 GCA_964608155.1 uncultured Desulfobulbia bacterium | reverse complement strand
ATGCTGGTTTATCCGCGGATATTCGTTTTATATGTAGAGTGTTTGGGGATAGGTTCCGTCGTGGAGTGGTATGTCAGGAGTTCTGGTAATATTTGCGTCAGGGTAACTATTCAGCGAAATGCCAGTAATTAGCAATAACCACTGAATGTAACTGCTTAGATGTGCCCAAGATGTGGTTGATAACGCCGTGCAGCTATACATAAGTATGCTGGACGGCATTATCGACCGCAGATTGGGTGCGGCTGAATAGTTACGCGTCAGGATGATTCAGAGAAGATTCAGCACCTCAATCGGTTTAGTGACCAGGGCGCGGGCGCCGTTTTCTTCCAGCTCCTTCCTGGGGCGAAATCCCCACAGAACGCCGGCTGCAAACATACCGGCCCGGTCGGCGGTCTGCATGTCGGTTGCCGTATCGCCGAGATACAGAATATCGGCGGGCTCGGTCTTGAGCAGGGAGGCGATTTCAAGGGCTCCGGCTGGATCGGGTTTTGGCGGGATTCCCGGCCGCTGGCCAAAAATCGGCTCAAACCTGTACCCGGCAAGCAGTTCGTTTACGCAGACACGGGTAAAATCATGCGGTTTGTTGGATAGGATGGCGAGCTGCAGGCCAGCCTCGGCAAGGCCGTCGAGCATGGTGCCGATGCCGTCGTACATGCGGGACTTGACCTTCCAGTTGCGGCCATAGTCTTCGCGGAAGGCCTCGATCATCCGGCTGATGGTTGCCGCGTCCCGCCTGTCCGCGGGCAGAATACGCTGAATCAACCGTTCCATGCCTTCCCCGACAAAGTAGCGGTAGCTGTCCACTGGGTGTACCGGCAGACTAAAGGAGGCCAGTGCCCGGTTGGCGCAGTCCGCCAAGTCGTCCAGGGTGTTGAGCAGGGTTCCGTCCAAGTCAAAAATAACTGCTTTATATCGCATAATTCCCCCTGTGTTAGGATAGTTGTCGCCTCTTCTTAAAGAGTTGTGTGTGAGTAGGCGGGCACGTTATCTCAGTCGTTAATTAAGTCGTTAAACTGTAAACTAACTCCGTCATTACCCCGGTCACAGGGTGGCTCCATTAAGGCTATCGTGGGGTGGCTCTTATTGGGGTGGTCGTCAGTAACATAATTAGAATGGCGCTAAAAAAGGGATTCAATGGCGTATAGATAAAATGCCAGAATCAATTCATCAATTAAAACAAATAATTAAAGGCTATTTGGGATAGGTTGATACATCTGACAACTCCCCATAAATTATCATGAACAACGTAATGAACCTGGTGTTCCCGGATATCCGCGTTAAAAACGATGTCCCGATCTTTCCTTTTTATGATTTTAGTCAGCGAATGGATTTGAGGTAGCGTATCAGTCCATCCTGCCAATGGGGCATGATGTCCAGTCCGGCAGACTTAAGGGCGGCATTTTCAAGAACGGAATATTTGGGTCGGGGTACTTTGGATGGGAACTCACCAGGGGCGGCGGCGGTGAGTTTGATAGAAGTGTTCGTCAATTCAAAGATTTTTTTTGCAAACTCATGCCACGAGCAACTCCCCTGAGAAGTCGCGTGATAGATCCCATATGCTTTAGAATCGGCCATATAGACAATTTGTCTGGCAATATCTTCCGTGAAGGTGGGGGAAACAAATTCGTCTTCCACCACTTTTACTTCATCTCGTTCTTTGGCGAGCTTCAGCATAAGAGAGACAAAATTGAGCCCATCTTTAGCACGGCAGAGATTTTTACCATAAAGACAGGAGACCCTGACAATGAAATATCGCTTCGCAATGGTTCTGATGAAATATTCTCCGGAAAGTTTCGTATTGCCGTAGACATTGAGCGGTAGCGGAACGTCGGTTTCTATATAGGGGGCTCCATTCGCTCCATCAAAGACATAGTCTGAACTGAGGTGAACCAGAAGAAATCCTTGATCATTGGAGGTAATGGCCAAGTTCCTGGCACCAATACCGTTCACGGCGAAAGCTTTACCTGGGTCAGCTTCGCAGGCATCCACATTATGCATGGCAGCGGTATTGATTACCATGGATGGCTGAATTT
>CAZSOB010000354.1:0-2041 GCA_964608155.1 uncultured Desulfobulbia bacterium | reverse complement strand
AGAAATATCCGAATTGATCTGCCGATATTCATAGATTGTCTGAAAATGTTGGATGTAAATGTTGGTATACTTTGATTAGATATTGACGCTGGACGCTCATATTTCGATACAATTAATAAATATTCTTGTCAAGGGTAAAGGAAGGTATTTGTCCAGGGGTGTTTTTCAGCCTGGATTCCTGATTGCTCTAAGGTGAAAAAATGTGGTTATCCCGCCGTAAAGAACTTTCTGCTTTTGTCCTGTTAATTGCCATACTGCTGTTATCCGCGGCCGCATCCCAGGCGGCTGGTAAATTGGCCGGCAAGGTGCTGGAAACCATGAACAGCGGGGGCTATACCTATGCTCTAATTGACACGTCAAATGGTAAACAGTGGGTGGCAATACAAGAGGCCCTGGTGCGGAAGGGGGATGTGATTGAGTTTAAGCCGGGCATGAACATGGGACACTATACCAGCCCCACCCTGGGCCGGAGTTTCAGTAATATCATTTTTTCCAGCGGCATAAAGCATGTAAAACGTGTGGTGGGAGCCGGAGAAAGGGCCGCTGCCAGCGGGAATACCAAATCCAAGGCCGGGCCGGCTCTTAATATCAAGCCGGTCTCTGGAGTTGACGGCTATACCATTGCCGGGCTGTACAAAAAAAAGAATGAGTTGAATGGCAAGAAAGTCCAGGTGCGCGCGAGGATAGTTAAAGTGTCTCATTATGGCGGGCTTACCTGGCTCCGCCTCATTGACGGTACCGGCAGTCGGCAGCGTGGTAACCGCAAGCTGGTGGTCACTACTAAAGATGAGGCGGCTATGGGCGATATCGTTTTGATTAGCGGCACCTTGCGAGCTGATAAGGCATTTGGCGCTCTGATCTATGAAGTTATTGTTGAAAATGCCGTCATTGACTAATATTCTGCCTTGAAAACTATCCTGAGTATTATTGGTTTGCTTCTCGTTTTGGAGGGGCTACCCTACGCCGCCTTCCCGGAGAAGATGTTGGATTGGCTGCGGCAATTAATCGCTATGCCGCCAGCATTATTGCGTATTATGGGGTTTATGACCATGGCCGTTGGTCTTTTTCTCTGTTATCTTACCCGCCGCACCGGTTTTTTTGGGTAAAATTCTGTGGTTATTGTTACTTCTATGCATCACGCTGAATAGTTACAATTCTGTTTACTTTCTTTTTTAGAGATAACTTGATATAACCGATATAATTATACGTTAGTCTAATATCTGCAATCACTCAACTAACTATGTCAAACAAGTTGCACATAATATTGACCGGCGAACAGAGCGATACAAAGTCCTTTGTGGTCTCAATGTCTGCCATCAAGCTCGGCCTCATCGTCTCGTTGGCTTTGGTTGCCGTTTTAATTATCTCAAGTGTCGCCGGGGTTCATTTCATCAGAGAGAATGGCAGGATAAAAACATCTATCGCCCGCCTTTCTAACGAGCTGAAGGTCTCTAAATCCTGGAACAATAGTTTTAAAAAGCGTCTGACCGAGGAGGTAGCCTCCAGAGAGGCCCGCCAGCAAAATAAGCTTGCTGAGTTGATTAAGGATAACAGTAAGAAGCAGGCTATGCTCAACAGGGCCTTGGTCGACTTGAAAAGCAAGAGTCGGAGTATTGAGTCAATTCTGCGGATTGTGGGGATCAAAATCAAGACAAAGGAGAGCCCTAAAAACAGCGGTGGGCCTTTTATCCCCCTCTCCAGCAACACCTATAAAGACCTGTCTTTTAAGGTAGATAATTACTTAGATGCTATTCAGGCCATACCGCTGGGGCCGCCGGTATGGGGAACGATCACCTCCAAGTATGGCAGGCGTATTGACCCTATTAATAATAAACCAGCCTTTCACTCCGGCCTTGATATCCGTCAAGAAAGGGGGACAAAGGTTATGTGTACTGCGGCAGGAATTGTCATGGCACAGGGGTTCTCTAAAGGTAATGGTAACTATGTGTTCATTAAACACGCCATGAATTTTGAGACCAAATATCTACACATGGAGAAGGCTCTGGTAAAACAGGGCCAGAAGGTTAAAAGGGGGCAGGTT
>CAZSOB010000353.1:0-2045 GCA_964608155.1 uncultured Desulfobulbia bacterium | reverse complement strand
GTGGCGTTGGCTAAGGGAATCTCTTTGCCGAGACGGTTATGCAAGACCTTCATGCCGCGGGTGAATTTGCCGGAGCAGATGCGCAGAAAGGCGATGCGGTCGCGGTGGGCCGGGTTCATATTGGCTTGAATTTTAAAGGTAAAGCCAGAGAAGGCCTCTTCATCCGGGTAAACCACCCGGCTTGCCGCCTGCCGGGGGCCGGGGGGCGGGGCGTTCTCCACAAAGGCATCCAGCAGTTCCTGTACCCCGAAATTATTGACCGCGCTGCCGAAGAATACCGGGGTTTGAGCGGCCGAGAGATAATCAGCGCGGTTATAGGGGCTGGCCGCCCCTTCGAGAAGCTCAATGTCATCTCGTAATTCCCCGGCCTCCTCAGCGCCGATCAATTCCGTTAGCCGCGGGTCGTTGAGATCCTCAATGGTTATCCCCTCTCTGCTCCTGGTCTCCTGACTGGGACTGAAGAGATGGAGCTTGTGGTTGTACAGGCTGTACACCCCCTTAAATGATTTGCCCATGCCGATGGGCCAGGTGAGGGGGGCGCATTCAATCTGCAGTTTATCCTCAATATCCGCCATGACCTCGAGAGGTTCCAGCCCGGCCCGGTCGAGTTTGTTAATAAAGGTGATAATGGGGGTGTTGCGCATGCGGCAGACCTCCATCAGGCGCTCGGTCTGGTTCTCCACCCCCTTGGCACTGTCAATAACCATCAGGGCGCTGTCCACAGCAGTCAATACCCGGTAGGTATCCTCGGAAAAATCCTGATGTCCCGGAGTATCTAAGAGATTTATTTCAAAACCCCGGTAACCGAATTTCATCACCGAGGTGGTAACCGATATCCCGCGCTCCTGTTCAACGGCCATCCAGTCGGAGGTCGCCTTACGGGCCGCCTTGCGGGATTTGACCGCTCCGGCCAGTTGAATGGCGCCGCCGAAGAGGAGGAGTTTCTCGGTAAGGGTGGTCTTGCCGGCATCGGGGTGGCTGATTATTCCAAAGGTACGGCAGCGTTCTATTTCTTGCTTGTATAGGCTCATTATTATCCGTTTTTTTATGAAACGACAAAGTCGTATTTCTCGGGCATTCCTGGCCGCTGTTATTACCATATAATGGCTGAAAAATAAACCACAAGCTTGAGTACAGTCTCGGTTGTCTCCTTGACATCAAGACGGGTTGAACTTATTTGTTTGTGTACAACTTGCGGTTCATTGGCAACAGGTACACAACATAAGGAGAATAAAAATGCAAAATGATAAATTTACCCTGAAATCACAGGAAGCCCTGCAGAATTGCCAGCATATCGCAGAGCAGAACGGCCAGCAGGAAATTGTGGCCGAGCATTTACTGAAGGCCATTCTGGAGCAGCAGGAGGGAGTTGTTGTTCCGGTTCTGCAAAAGATGGGAGTGATGCCGGAGACGGTAAGTGCTGAATCACAGCGCCTGTTGAGCAGCCTGCCCAAGGTGTCGGGCAGCGGCTTTGGTCAGGTCTATCTGTCGGCCGCCCTGAAAAAGACCATTGATGAGGCCTTTAAACTTGCCTCTAAGATGCAGGACGAATATGTCAGCCAGGAGCATCTGTTCATGGCCATTCTGGAGGAAAAGGGCTCGGCAGTGGCCAAGGCCCTGCAGGGGCTTGGCATAAATTCTAAATCCTTTATGCAGGCCCTGGCCGCTATTCGCGGCAGTCAGCGGGTTACTGACCCTGATCCCGAGGGTAAATATCAGGCCCTGGAAAAATATGGCCGTAACCTGACAGTTCTGGCTAAACAGGGTAAGCTGGATCCGGTTATCGGCCGTGATGACGAGGTGCGGCGGGTGGTGCAGGTGCTGGCCCGGCGCACCAAGAATAATCCCGTCCTCATCGGGGAGCCGGGGGTGGGGAAGACCGCCATTGTCGAGGGGCTGGCCCAGCGCATCGTCATGGGCGATATCCCGGAAAGCTTAAGCAATAAACAGGTAGTGGCCTTAGATATCGGGGCTCTGCTGGCCGGGGCAAAATACCGGGGTGAATTTGAGGATCGCCTGAAGGCCGTTTTAAAGGAGGTAGAAAG
>CAZSOB010000352.1:0-2054 GCA_964608155.1 uncultured Desulfobulbia bacterium | reverse complement strand
AACTCAATAAGTTAAAAATCCTCGAATTCGTCATTTTCGTCCATGGGAATGATATCGTTCGGTTTTGCCGCCTTAACCGCGCCCTTACTCTTGGGGGCTGGAGCCGCCGTCGGTTTTGTAACAGGCAGGGCCTTGACCTGGCGTGGGGATGCCTGGCGGGTTCGTGGTTTGCTGCTGGTAAGGCTGGCAGTCCCTTCCGCTTTATAAGCTCCGCGGGCCTCAGACATCTGCACCTGGCTGCCCACCAGAGCAGCTAATCTTGCAACAACCTGGCGCATGGCATCGACCTGATTATTCAACTCTATGGCAGCGGCAGCCTCCTCCTCGGAACTGGCAGCATTGCGCTGGGTAACATTATCAATTTCCGTCAGGCCGATGTTAGCCTGTTCTATGGCCTGGGCCTGTTCGTTAGCCGAGGATGAATTTTCCTCTAATAAAATTCCGATTTTCGAGGCCGACTCATTGGCTCTAATAAAATACTCATTGGTGTCTTGTACCAGTTTTGAGCCGGTATTGACATGCTCCACGGTGGCAGCAATGAGGCTGGCGGTATTTTTCGCGGCCTCAGCGGAACGCATTGCCAGACTGCGTACCTCTTCGGCTACCACCGCGAACCCGGCCCCGGCCTCACCGGCTCTGGCCGCCTCCACAGCGGCATTTAGGGCCAAAAGATTGGTTTGAAAGGCAATCTCATCAATGGTTTTTATAATTTTTTGGGTCTCATTACTGGCGATGTTTATCTCGTTCATGGAGGAAATAACCTTCTTCATGGCCTGCTCCGCCTCACGAATAACCTCATTGGTCTGGCGCATAAGACTGTTTGATTGGGCCGAGTTCTCGGCATCACGCTTGGTCATGGAGGAGATCTCCTCCATGGAGGCGGAGATCTCCTCCACTGCCGCGGCCTGTTGAGAGGCACCATCGGCCAGGGTCTGGCTGCTGGCCGAGATTTCTCCGGAAGAGGCCGACAGGCTGTGAGTACTTTCACTCAGTTCACCCGCTAAGCCTTTTAAAACCAGGGTAATTCGGCGGCTGATAAAAAAAGCGATAATAACACCCAGTAAAATGGCAATTACTATTAAGCTGATTAAAGTGGTTCGAGTGGAAGCAGCCGTCTTGAGCATAACCACATCGCTCATAGTATTATTTTGAGCCCCATCTCTTATCTCGTGCAGGAGATTTTGAACATTATGGAGGGCGGGAATGGTTTGTTCGCGAAAAATCCGCATTGCCCGCTGTTTCCCAGCCGCGTCCGAACCAGACTCGGCAATGGCAATGGCGGTCTTATGGAGAGCCGCATGGGCCGTTTCAATCTTGCTTAATAAAGGCGCCAGACTGGGGATAAGGCGTTCAGCCTGGCGGCGGCCGGAGCCGTACAGCCATTTACCAAAGGCACATTTGTGCTCATTTGTTTCGATATTCAGGCTGGTAATTGAAGGATCGGTGAGGTAAGAATCCAGTTTGGTAACCCAGTTCAAATGTTCAATCTCAATCCCGGCCAATTTGGCGTCTAAGCGATTGCTCTGGATTATCTCCCCGGCATTGGTAATAATTTGGTTAATGTCCCTGGGGGTCACAATACCAACGATGAGAAAAATAATCAGAAGGGCGCTAAACCCTATGCTAATCTGTTTGCCTACAGTCATATTACCTTTTGCCATTTTCCCCTCCGTTAAATTAAAACTCGCTCGACAAGATATCTAAAAAATTCTGTAAAATAATACACGAAAAATTATATGAATTTTTCTTCCACCTTGTAAAGAGAGAATTTAAAATTTACGGGTAACTGTTCAGCTGCACCCAATCCGGAGTCTGCGCTTTCCTGAACAGTTACAGCTCATAGTTTAGGGCAGTTTGCTTGTACCTGAATAGTTACATTTACGGCAGCTATTCAAGTACAGCCCCCTATTTACCGAAGCCGCAGACAGGATAACGACAGGTCTCGCATTTCTGACACAGACCGCCGTGGCCCAGGACAGCAAGATCCTCTCTCCTGATACTTTCGCCGCATAAAACTCTGGGCAGGATAAGATCAAAGATGGTTATACGATGAA
>CAZSOB010000351.1:0-2064 GCA_964608155.1 uncultured Desulfobulbia bacterium | reverse complement strand
TTGAATTATCATCGGGGCGTCTACGGGACGTAATAAATATCCCCATGCTCATGGCTCCGGCCTTTATGGCGGTTGATAAAACTGGCCGTTACGCCTTTCTTCTGGACCGTCAGGATGACTATGTGAGTAAAATAGATCTGCGAACCGGAGCCCTCATTAAGCGGGTACGGGTCGCCGCCCAGCCTAATTTTTTGGATATTGCCGCTGATAATACTCTGGAGTTGTCCTCGGCAATATCTCAGAAGGTTGTCCTGATAGATGCTTTGACCATGAAAATTCTGGCCGTTATTGCCGACAGCGGCGGCCCCCAGGGGCTGATAATAACAGGTCATTATCTTTATATCGCCGAGAAAACCGCCAACAGTATCGCCCGGTATAATCTGCAAAGCGGCGGGATTGAACGTCACGCTGTTGGGCTGGGCCCTGAACGTCTGACAGCCTATAATAATTATATCTATGTCACCAATTCGTATTCCGGTACTCTATCCATGATTATCGCCGATCAGAATGAAGTTTTTCGTACGCTAAGGATCGGATCTGAGCCTGGTGAAATGGCTGTTTCATCCTCACGTGACTGGCTGTATATTACCACTTCGTCCAGTCTGTCGGTGCTGGATCTTACTACTCACCGTCCGGCGGCAGTGATTGGCCTGCAGGCCAGACCTCTGGATGTTGTTGTTATTCAGTAGATCAAATTTGATGGACTCGTAAAAAGTCCATCAAATACTTACGATGGCCAAGTCAGCTAAGCGAACTGCGAAAAGTTCTATATACAGGTAAGCGAGTATATGAGACTCCGAACCACCACAACACCGGAGATCGGACTTTTTACGATGCCATCAAATTTACCCTCTCTTGTCGTCCCTGTGACTGGTTACAACTGTGCTTATGCGGCCGATTCAACGAAATCTGTCAGAATGTCGACTTCTTCTGGGGCATTGGCAAGCCATAGCAAAGCATCATGGATACCTTGAAAAATTTTGATTTCTCTCCGATGGTCTTCGGCAAACATGGTGTAGGCACGTGCCATACCAAATATTATAGGGGAATCTGGTACTACTATTGCCAACGAACTTCCTGGCTTGTTTGTTTCCCTTTGAGCGCAATTAGTTGCTTCTTTAACAGTTAAACTTTGTATATCTGTTATGTTACGGCAGTCGGTGAGCTGCCTGAGATTGATGTTTTCCCCCATTTCCTCATTGACGGTCATTACATGTCGCAGGAGGTCATCAACCGCAATTTTGCCAGAGACTTTAGTCAGAAGAAAATTATGCTCTTTGAGGTAATATCGTGAAAATCCCATATCGCAGTCTGTTCTAACAGTTACTATGTTTCGTTTAATCCAAACTTCACATTACAGGTATCTGCATTATGAAATACCTGATGGCTGTATCATAAATCACATCTTGTAAGGATATCAAGACGAAGGTTATGAGGCAACTAAAAAGTATCTATCATATGGAATAAATTAAAGAAAAAGAAAATGGTAAGAGATTTAATTTGCTGGCTGAGCAAGTCGTTTAATGTTATTTTACTGGTCTAATTTGAGGTTAAAACCTTTATCTTCTGTCGGATAGATTGATAACTTCTGATATCAGAATTCAGCAGATCCGAAAGGAATAATCCCGAATAAAGAAAACCCCGAAAGCCTGAGGCTTTCGGGGTTTTCAGTCATTAACGGATGTTAATGTATATCAAATGGTGCCGAAGGCGGGATTCGAACCCGCACAGGCGTCGCCCACTACCCCCTCAAGATAGCGTGTCTACCAGTTCCACCACTTCGGCAAAGCTTAATGAATTATTTGTTTTTATCTTTCAGAACTTTCTTGGCATCCTGAGCCGGTAAGGCCGCTGGTACTGCTGCCGGTGCCGAAGGGCTTGATTCAGCGTTGTGAGTTGCTGCTTTTTCCTGAGTTTTATTGGCCGTGAAAGGATTAACGTTGTTCTTCCCATCTGGTTGTGCCTTGGGGATGGGAACCTCAATTGGAGCCTTGTTTGCCGCAGGCATTGATATGGGTGCGGTATGAACGGTCTTCATCACCGAGCCTTTGTTCAGATGGGCTG
>CAZSOB010000350.1:0-2072 GCA_964608155.1 uncultured Desulfobulbia bacterium | reverse complement strand
ATTTTATAAAAAGCGTTTATACCATAATGTCAACTGAATATCACGTCGTTTTTTTTTTATAAGCCTCAATTGATAATTTAGGATATGGAACTGAAACTACCGCAGTTTCTTATCGGCTTTTGGGCATAATCCGTCTTGACATTTTCTCCCCCATTGCGGAGTATATAAGATAAGGGTCGTTCTGAGTCCCGCTCGTTTTTGTTCACCGTTTATATCATTGGCAGCTAAACTATCTTTCTTATTTGTCATGACCTATAACTCCATACGGGGAAATTCCCAACCGCATCAATATCTCAGGCGATATTTAATCGCCCTGGCTGTTATCTGGACGGCTCTCATTGCCTTTTCGATATTCTGGAATTTTAAGCAGGCCAAAAAAGAGGTGCTTTCCATGGCCAAAGCGGTCGCTGTTCACGCCTTTCAAAAGGATGTTCTTTACCGGCGCTGGGCAGCAAGTCATGGCGGAGTTTATGTCCCCGTGAGTAAAGTGACGCCGCCCAATCCATATCTCTCGCATGTCCCGGAACGGGATATTATCACGCCCTCCGGCCGTCATCTCACCCTGATTAATCCCGCCTCCATGAGCAGAGAGGTCTATGAGATGGCCAAAACGCAATATGGACAATATGGGTTTCAGAGCCACATTACCAGCCTGCGGCCTCTTCGCCCTGAGAACTCCCCCGATACCTGGGAACGAACAGCGCTAAAACAGTTTGCCAAGGGGAAGGCTGAGACCTTTACGGTGGTTCGGTGGCATGACGGTTCGTACTTACGCTATATGCATGTCTTAAAGGTCAAAAAAGGCTGTTTGAAGTGCCACGCCGCGCAGGGTTATAAACTTGGTGATACCAGGGGCGGAATTAGTATCTCTGTGCCCTTAAAGGAGTTCTATGCCATTCAGGCCTGGCAGTTCAGGCCGTTTATTATATTCCATCTCCTTATTTGGCTGGTGGGAATTGCCGCTCTGTTTCTGGGCGGCAGCAAGATGGTGAAACTATTGAGCCGTCAGGAGGAGATGGCCGGTAAATTACTGGAGAGTGAAGAGCGCTTCCGCCGTCTGCTGGAATACGCTCCGGTACCCATGGCCATGATTAATCACGACGGCGCTATTGATTTTATTAATCAAAAGACCGTTTCCACCTTTGGCTATCGGCGGCAGGATATTCCCAATCTGGATAAATTCTGGTTCAGAGTCTGCCCAGATGCGGATGACAGGCGGCAGTCCATTGGCCGCTGGCAGAGTCTGGTTGAGGCGGCCCGCGCTGGTGACCGGGAGATTAAGGCGGCGGAATATTATTTAACCTGTCTGGATGGCAGCCGCCGCATTGTGAAGATATACGGTACCGTTTTAGAGGATATCTCTATCCTGGTTTTTAATGATATAACCAGGGTTGTTGAGGCCGAGAAGGAGAAAAAATACCTTGAAGAGCAGCTGCGTCAGGCCCAAAAGATGGAGGCTATAGGTACTCTGGCCGGCGGTATAGCGCATGATTTTAATAATATATTAACCGCTATCTTAGGTTTTACCTCTCTCGCTATTGATGAAAAAGATTCTGCCGGTGAGCTGGAATCCTATCTCAATGAGGTAATGGTGGCCAGTAACCGGGCTCGTGAACTGGTGCGGCAGATTCTGACCTTCAGCCGGCAACACGAGCAGCAGCTTCAACCCCTGCAGATTCAATTTGTCTGCCGGGAGGCCCTTAAATTTCTTCGTTCAACAATTCCCTCGACCGTTGAGATAAAACAGAATATTGATACATCATGTCCGCCGGTGCTGGCCGATCCGACCCAGATTTATCAGGTTATAATTAATCTCTGTACCAATGGTTATCACGCGATGCGTGACAGCGGCGGTACACTGGTCGTCTCCCTTGAGACGGTGGAGGGGGTGGAGTATGAGCTGGCCCGGAAGTTTCACCTTGAACAGGGGCTTTTTGTTAAATTGACGGTGGCCGATACCGGCCCCGGCATACCACGTGAGTTACGGGAGCGGATATTTGAACCCTATTTTACCACCAAGGTACAGGGCGAGGGGACGGGGTTGGGGCTGGCTGTGGTGCATGGCGTGGTCA
>CAZSOB010000349.1:0-2081 GCA_964608155.1 uncultured Desulfobulbia bacterium | reverse complement strand
GCGGCATCCATCACCTCGGTTAAAAAACCGGCCTCGGCCCTGGTGGCATCCTCAAGCCCGAGAGAGAGACGTTTGATTCCGCAATCTTTTGCCCAGGCAAGGGCCTCCCGCAGGGTACGCAAGACCCAGCCCCGTGATTTACGCAATTTTTTAAAGATATGCAGGTCGGATACCGGGATGGAAAGTGACAGAATATCCGGCTCCAGGGCGGCGGCATACTCGATGTCACTGCGGCGGCACATACTCCAGAGCGAGAATGAAGTAAGGCACGCCTCCGCGCGGCAATAGGCCATGAGCTTCGACATATCCGGGTCAAGAGGGGTGGCGACACCAAGCTCTATCTCCTCAATCCCGATTCTGACCAGGGCCAGGACAATATCTCGTTTTTGCCTCAGGGAAAAAGATATACCTGTGGTTTGAGCACCTTCCCGTAATGTAGTGTCGATTAGTCCTTTCATAATTATTAAGCTGTTCAGTTAAGGCAATCGGAGTTCCGCCATTTATTTTGAATAACCGGGGACTGAAATTTTTTCGTCCCCCCTCTGGTTTTCCTTACCTTTCACGGCCTCACTTGGCTGAAAAATTCAATACGCCCCGGCCTTACTAAAGAACTGGTTAAGCCTGGGCAGATAACGACCGGGGTTAAAGCCTCTACCCGCTGAAGGCACAGGGGCAGCCGCCGCAAACTCCCGGTTAATATTAACAGTGCAATCTGCAAGTAACCTGGCCTCATCGGGATCATGAGTGACATGGACGATGGGAACAGATAAGGTTTTTTTAAGATTAAGCAACTCCTCCTGCAGGCAGCCCCTGGTATTTACATCCAGGGCGGAAAAGGGCTCGTCAAGAAGCAGGGCCTCCGGTTTCCGGGCCAGGGCCTGGGCAAAGGCAGCCCGCTGCCTCTCACCACCTGATACCTGAATGGGACGGCTGGCCGCAATATGCCTGATCTTAAACAATCCCAGCAGACGATCGGTCTCGCCCCTGTCATTACTAATCAAATTAATATTGTCGGCAATGGTAAGATGGGGGAAGAGGGTATGCTCCTGAAACACATAGCCGATTTTTCTCTGCTGCGGAGGCAAATTTACCCCGCTGGCACTATCAAACCACACCATACCATTATGAATGATACAGCCTTCATCTGCTTTCGTTAGACCAGCCAGTATCCTGATAAGCGTCGTCTTCCCAGCCCCGGAAGGCCCGGTGAGAACGGTTATACCGCCGTCCAGGCAGCCAAAAGATACCTGGAGATTAAAGTTAGGCATCCGTTTTTTAATCTTCACTTCGAGCATAACAGTCCCACAAAAAAAATCAGCTGACCGCCAGAGCCTTTGTCTGGCTGCCATTTAAATAATTTACCACCAGCAAAATAGCGTAGCTCACGCCAACCATAATCAGCGACATAACCGCTGCCTCGTGATATTGCAGATTTTCCACGTATTCATAAATCGCGATGGAGGCCACCTTGGTTTTATCAGGAATGCTGCCGCCCACCATCAATATTATCCCAAATTCCCCCATGGTATGAGCAAAGGACAAAATAGCCGCAGCAATAAGACCGTTAAGGGTATTGGGAATTATAATTTTAAAAAATGCCTGGAGAGGCGTAAGTCCAAGGACATAGGCCATCTCAAGAAGCCGGCGATCAAGTTTTTCAAAGGCGGCCTTTATGGGCTGCACCGCGAAGGGAAACCCCTGCACTAATGAGGCCCCCACCAGGCCCGCAAAGGTAAAGGCCAGCGGCCAGCCGGTCAAGGCTGTCCAGCCCTGCCCCAGAAAGCCCTTGGGCCCCATAATTACCAGGAGATAAAAGCCCAGTACGGTGGGCGGTACCACCAGAGGCAGACCGACAAGGGACTCCAGAAAAAACTTACCCCTAAAGTTCTTATAAACCAAAAGGTAGGCCACCGGCAAGGCGATGAGCAGCAGGAGAACGGTGCTTACCAGTGCCAGTTTGGCTGAGAGTATAAGGGGCGTGAAATCCATTTATCAAGCTATTTATAACCGAATTTTTTTAAGACCGCCCTGCTCTCTTCGGAAAACAGGAAAGTAAAAAATCTGTCCGCCGCCTGCCGGTG
>CAZSOB010000348.1:0-2081 GCA_964608155.1 uncultured Desulfobulbia bacterium | reverse complement strand
CCGGGATTCCCGGCACCGTGGGCGGAGCGCTAAAGATGAATGCCGGGGCCTGGGGTCATGAGATGTCCGAGGTGGTAGAGGCGGCGGAGCTAATGAGCCGGGAGGGCGGGATCTCATGCCATGAATTTCAGCCCGGAGAGCTTAGTTACCGGAGCTGGCCGGGGCTGGGGGAAAATATCATTACCGCGGTTATTTTTCGTCTGTGCTCCGCGAGTCCGGAGAAGATTAAGGCTCGCTGCCGGGAATTAAGCCGGCGGCGGCGTGAGAAACAGCCCAACATGGTTAGTGCCGGTTCTTTCTTTAAAAATCCGCATAGTGAGGCGGCCGGGCGTCTTATTGAGGCGGCCGGTTTGAAGGGCCTGAAGATCGGCGGGGCCATGGTCTCGACGAAACACGCTAATTTCCTGGTTAATAACCAGGGGGCCACGGCGCGGGATTTTCTGCGGCTCATGCGGCTGGTACAGGAAAAGGTTAAGGCCGCAAGCGGTATAGATCTGGAACCGGAGGTAAGATTAATGGGCCGCTTTGATGATCCATGACCGGCGGGGGCAGCAATGAAACGGACAGCAGGGGATTGGTTGATCCATATTTTAGGTCAACGCCCCTCTGAAAACCGCCGGCAAGTTATCTTGTGCATTATCCTGCTGGCTGTAATCGGCAGCGGGGCGGCAGGACTTGGGATGCTGGTCTATCATTCACTTAGTCGTTCCGATTTTTTTCAGATAACGGAGATCAGGATTAACGGTATGCACCGGCTGCGGCGTGACACGATTTTGAATTCAGGCCGGGTGAGGGTTGGTGACAATCTTCTATCCTTGGATTCTGACAAGATTAAGACCCGGCTGGCTCAAGAAGCGTGGATTGCCAAGGTGGGGGTGGATCGGGAGTGGCCCAACCGCCTTGTAATAACCATTAAGGAGAGAAAACCGCAGTGTCTCTTAAACCGGGGCGGCCGGCTGAGTTATGTTGATGGGCATGGCAAGGTGTTTGCCGCGGTTAAAGCGGGGGATGAACTCGATTATCCCGTCATTAGCGGGCTGCAGGCGGCAGGCGGTAAGGCTGGGCCGGGCGGTTCTTTGGCCCTGGCCTTGAAATTTATCCATTATGCCGGATTCGGCAGTGATTTTTTACCACGGCAGAACATTTCCGAACTCCACTTTAGCAAAAAAGGGGGGATTATTCTTTTTTTGGCGGACAGGCCGTTTCCCATATATCTTGGTGTGGTTGTTGACCAAAAGGCTTATTACCGTTTGGCCAGGGTTCTGGAATGGCTTTATAAACGCCGTAAGTTCAAGGATGTATCATATATCAAAATGGGTTATAACGATAAAAAGATACTGGTGGTAAAAAATAGATAAACAAGTGTAACTATTCCGGGCCTCTCCCGAATAATTACAGTGCGTGGTCAGGGTAAAATTATGGCCCCTGCCAGGAATAGTGACGATAAAAATATTGAATTTTAGACAGTTATCATTTAATTATCCTAAGTGGTAATATATAGGTAATTTACCACTTAGAATAGTGGTTCGCATTGGCAGAAAATGGTGAATAAATGGCGCGGCACGACACATCGGAATTAATCGTAGGACTTGATATCGGCACTACCAAGATTTGTGTGGTGGTAGGTGAAATCAATGACGATAAGGCCGAGATAATTGGTATGGGGGTGCATCCCTCCATTGGATTACGGAAAGGGGTTGTTGTCAATATAGACAGTACTGTCAAGTCAATAAAAAAGGCCGTTGAAGAGGCGGAAATGATGGCCAACTGCGATATCTCTACGGTATATGTGGGGATAGCCGGCAGTCATATTAAGGGTTTTAACAGCCATGGGCTGATTCCCATCAAGAATGAGGAGGTTACCAGGGACGATATTGGCCGGGTGGTGGAGGCCGCCAGGGCTGTGCCCATCCCCCAGGATCAGAAAATTATTCATGTCCTGCCCCAGGAATTTACCGTTGATGATCAATCTGGTATTCAGGATCCACAGGGCATGACCGGGGTGCGTCTCGAGGCCGATGTGCATATCGTCACCGGGGCCTCCACTGCCATTCATAATATTGTCAAGTGCTGTAATGTGG
>CAZSOB010000347.1:0-2085 GCA_964608155.1 uncultured Desulfobulbia bacterium | reverse complement strand
TATTCTGAATATTAGCGATAATTACCGATATTTTGTCATGGAGGTTGCGGACTATGGCAAAACGCATCAGGAGACGTAAGTGCCGGAATTGCGGGGAATTATATTATCCGGATCATCGAAATAGAAAGAAGCAAAAATATTGTTCCAAAGCTGATTGTCGGGCGGCAAGTAAAAGGGCCAGCAATCTCAAATGGCGGCAGAAAGAGGAGAACCGCAACTATTTTTCAGGGCCAGACCAAGTGGCAAGAGTTCAGGAGTGGCGACAACTCAATCCTGGGTATAGCGCCGGGAGGCCGAAAAAGCAAAAAGCGTTACAAGAGCACTCAACCTCTGAAAGCCCCGCCACGCAAGGCGATAATGGTGATTTAAAGAGAACATCGTTACAAGATCACTTAAGTCGGCAATCCCCCGTCCTTATTGGGCTAATCGCCAAGTTAACTGAAAATACGTTACAAGATGACATAGCTAAAACCATTACCAGTATGAGAGAATTTGGGCTGGATATTCTCAATAATGTTGTTGAGAATAACAAGAATTCAATTCATCATAATGGAGGAAGCTATGACAACAAAAGAACCCATCGATCGGCAGCGAATTCGCAAGGTGCCGGCTAAATTCAGTTGGGTGGATCATCGCCTGGTTCGTGACCGCCATATCGAGTATTGCAGCCACTCTGCCGCCGCCCTTTATCTTTTCCTGGTCACCGTCTCAGATGGCCAAGGTCTCAGCTATTATTCGGATGCATCCCTGATGCAACGACTTTCCATGGATCATGCTACACTGCTGTCATCCAGACAAAATCTTACGCGAATAGGCCTTATAGCCTACAAAAACCCATCGCATACGATCGTGGTCGTACCGCTGCACCAAGTACTGGCTCTGGATGTGCCGATTCCGTCAACATCACCAACAACTGGGCCGTTATCCATGGCAAAGATATTACAACAAATCGCCGGAGGTGCCGGATGATTGACTATGACCTCTTTTGTAAAATACGACTACTGCACCAGCAAGATGGCCTTAGCGCCAGTCAAATTGGCAAGAAACTTATTATTGATCCCAGAACTATCGCTAAATGGCTTGAGCAGGAGAAATATACTCCCCGAAAATCAGCTCGTAAGGCTTATAAGCTTGAACCTTTCAAGACAGATATTGTCGCCATGCTGGAACGTCACCCATATACAGCCAAACAGGTATTCCAGCGTATAGAAGAAGGGTTGGGCTATGACGGCAGCTATTCCACGGTTAAAAAGTATGTTCGTAAGGTACGCCCCAAAAGATCTCCTGCCTATTTGAAGCTCTCTTTCTCTCCTGGAGAATGTGCCCAGGTAGATTGGGGTTCATTCGGTTCGGTAAATGTGGGGGAGACCCGGCGGCGCTTGAGCTTTTTTGTCATGGTGCTCTGCTATAGCCGTATGATGTATGTAGAGTTTACGGTTTCCCAAACCATGGAGCATTTTCTCTCGTGCCATCAAAATGCCTTTCACTATTTTGGCTGTTGTCCCTCCCGGATAATGGTGGACAACCTTAAATCGGCAGTCTTGCGTCGTATTGTTGGTCAGGCACCGGTCTTCAACCCTAAATATCTCGATTTTGCTAAACATTATGGTTTTGAGATAAGCGCCTGTAATGTCAGAAAAGGTAATGAAAAAGGCCGGGTTGAGAGCGGTGTCGGTTATGTGAAGAAAAACCTTCTAAATGGCTGGGAGATCAGTGACTTTAAGGTTGTTGGGCCAAGCTGTCGTCAATGGTTAGACTCCATTGCCAATGTCCGTATCCATGGCGAAACCAGAAAAAAGCCGACAGAACTCTTTGTTGAGGAAAAACCTCGTTTAAAACCGTTGCCAAAGAACCTGTATGATGTGGCAAACATCAGCCAGGTGAGGGCTTCATCGCAATTCAGAGTTACCTTGGATACGAATCGTTACTCGGTTCCTGCTGAATACGCCGGTTCAGATATCACGCTGAAATCTTATCCGGACCGGCTTTGCATGTATTATCAAAAAGAACTCATTGCCAGGCACAAGAGAAGCTATGATCGTTATCAGGATTTTGAAAACCCTGACCACCCTAAAGAGTTGTTGG
>CAZSOB010000346.1:0-2094 GCA_964608155.1 uncultured Desulfobulbia bacterium | reverse complement strand
AACAGTTACAGTTCATAGTTTAGGGCAGGTTATCCGCCTTAGCTAAACAGTTACTGAAATTTTTACATTTCGGCTTGGGGAAATAAGGCGCACAGCACCTCTTTATCCTTTAAAATCTCCTGAAAACGTTCGTAGACTGATATAAAATGATCCGGAATCGTGCCATGGCTCAACATCTTATCCCGAGCCCTGGCCAGCAGCGTATGGTCACAATCATGGATTGCCTGAAATATACGGTCAAAGACCTCTAATGGCCGTTTCTCGTAAGGAGGAGGGATTTTCCGCAAGGCCAGTACAGCCTCATCTACCGTTAGATGACCTATTATATTGATCAGGATGGGAATATCATAAATTTCGGCACATTCCAGAAGCCGCATAATGATCTCACGGGGTAAACTGCCGATATCTAAAATTTCGGCCTTGGAGCTGGCGGCCGAATTTCCACCTCCAATAATATTGTCATACTGATATTCTTCAATAAGCAGATGAATATAGGGGGCGATTTCCTGGTCTGTCAGACGGCCCTTACGCATAACCCGCAACAGCCAGGCCCGCTTACGTTCCGGGGTGAGAGCCACAAAGGGCAGAGCCTCTGACCATATTTTTCTGAAAATATTAGCCTTTGCCATGAATGGCATTATTTATAATTTAATTTTATTTTTCTGACAAGGCCTTTTGGGTCTTATATCCCCCAGATATCTTTGGCATACTCGCTGATGGTGCGGTCGCTGGAAAATTTACCCATATTGGCTACATTCAGAATGGCCTTTTCAGACCAGACACGGCTGTCCCGGTAAGTATCGGCTACCCGGCGCTGACATTTTAAATAGTCTTCCAGATCAATGAGGTGCAGGTATGGATCACGGTTGTGGTTTAACAGATCATCAACAATGGGCCTGAAAAGATTCTGATCACCGTTACTGAAACAACCATCACTGATGGCATCCACCACCCGCCTGATCTCATCATTCTGCTCATAGATCATGGCCGGTGTCCGCCGCGGCGCCTTTTTCTCCCACTGGGCCTCCTCGGCGTTAAGTCCGAAGATGAAGATATTTGCGGCCCCGACCTCCTCCATTATCTCAATATTGGCACCGTCTAAGGTGCCAATGGTCAGAGCGCCGTTTAAGGCGAATTTCATATTTCCAGTGCCGGAGGCCTCGGTACCGGCGGTTGATATCTGCTCCGAGAGATCAGCGGCCGGAATAATTATTTCGGCCCTGGAGACCCCGTAATTAGGGATAAAAACCACCTTCAGGGACTCCCCCACCCGCGGATCGTTATTTACCACATCAGCGACAGAATTAATAAGTTTAATGATAAGCTTGGCCTTCCAGTAACTCGGCGCCGCCTTGCCGGCAAAGATACAGGTTCTGGGCACAACCTCTTCCGTCTGGCTGATAATACGCTGATAAAGAGAGATAACATGCAGCAGGTTTAAGAGCTGCCGTTTATACTCATGAATGCGTTTCACCTGCACATCAAAAAGCGAATCAAGATTAACCTCAACCTGGCAGTATCTCTTGATAAGACGGGCCAGAACCTTTTTGTTGCGGCGTTTGGCGGCCATAAATTTTTTCTGAAAACCGGCCTGGGCGGCAAACTCGCGCAGGCCCCGTAACTGCTCCAGGTCAGTAATCCAGTTCTCACCAATTTTCTCATTTATCAGGGAACTTAAAGGCGGATTACATTTCAAGAGCCAGCGCCGGGGGGTTATGCCGTTGGTTTTATTATTGAACAGGGTTGGCCGCAGCTCATCAAAATATTTAAAAAGCCGGGTGCGCAGCAAATTGGTATGCAGGGCGGCCACCCCGTTCACCGAATGGCTGCCGACAATAGCGAGATTGGCCATTCTTACCCGTTTGGGTGGCCCCTCATCAATAATAGACATGGCCCTGACCCGTTCATCATCGCCGGGATATTGTTTACGAACCACAGCGAGAAAACGCTTGTTAATCTCAAAAATTATCTCGAGATGACGGGGCAGAACCTGGCCGATCAAATCCACCGACCAGAGCTCCAGGGCTTCGGGCATCAAGGTATGATTGGTATAGGCAAAGGTCTTCACCGTAATATCCCAGGCCTTTTCCCAAC
>CAZSOB010000345.1:0-2094 GCA_964608155.1 uncultured Desulfobulbia bacterium | reverse complement strand
TGACATAAGCCGGCTTACGGTCGGTGACCATTAGAATGTGATAGCCGTACCCCGTGCTGATAATATCGCTGAATGTACCATTTTTCATATTGAAAACCACATTCTCAAAGGCCTTTGGCATCTGGCCCCGCATCAGAAAGCCTATATTCCCGCCGTTGGCCTTGGAGGGGTCTTCTGAGTATTGGCGGGCCAGCTTGGCGAAATCAGCTCCTTTCTGTAATTTTCCCCGCACGGCCTTAATTTTTTTGAGGGCCGCCTGTCTTTTATCCTGTGGGTCGCTTTTGATAGTTTTTATCACTATCTCGCTGATTTTTACCTGTGCCGGTCTGGTAAAGTCAGCGAGATGGTTATGGTAGTATTTGCGGCACTCCTCATCCTTGATTATGGTTTTGGCGGCGAATTCCTGGCGGATGAATTTATCCACTACCACCTTCTGGCGGATTTCCGCCTTGGTGAAATTATTTTTGAAGGTTTTGCTGCCGGGGTATTGCCGCCGGGCCTTGGAAAGTTCGTTCTTTACTTCCGTGGGACTGACCTCAATGCCGCTTTCCACACCGGTCTGATAGAGAATCCGGCCGCCAATCAGGATACTCAGAACCTGCTTTTTCATCTCTTTGATTTGCTCTTTCGACATCTTACCGCTATAAAAACGCTGCTGGAGACGGCTCATCTCCATGGTTAGTTCATGGCGCGAAATAGGGACGCCATTTACATAAGCGACGTTGGTCTTGCTGTCCAGCTTTGGCTTGTGGCCGCAGGCGGCAAGCAGAAATGCCACGCTGATGAAGATGAAAAATTGGCAGACAATGACTTTTTTTACGGCCATGGTTTTATCCTTTGAGGGTTTGTTAATAGTGCGGCGGAATCATGAAAGTTATTTTACAATAATTAGCGATGTTTCCTGATTATGTCAACTGTAGCGGTATACTCTATGTTGTTGCCTCAATTATTGCCGGGCGATTAGCTCAATTAGATCTTTAATCCGGCAGCAATAGGAAAACTCATTGGCGTGCCAGATTAGAAGTTTGACCATATTGTCCTGGAAACGGATATGCTCGGCATCAATAACACAGGAATGGCTGCTGCCTTTAAGATCAATACTTACCAGGGGCTCATGGCTGATTTTCATTACGCCCTGGAGACCGCTTGCCGCCGCCTCTTCTTCAAGGGCAGCCAAAAAATTGGCGCGGTCGGGTGGGTGGCGGAGGCAGATAGTGAGATCCGCCAGATGGATATGCGGGGTCGGAACCCTGACCGCCAGGGCATCAAAGCGCTCGCGAAGGGCCGGAATTACGGCCGGAATCTGATGACTGGCGCTGGTTGGGCAGGGAATAAGGTTAAGTCCGGCGGCCCTGGCCCGGCGGGGGTCTGGGTCAAAACGATCTAAGAGGTGCTGAGCGCTGGTACTGGAATGGATAAAAGTAGCCAAAGCCTGCTTAACCCCCCAAAGACGGTTAATGGCGGTAAGCGCTGGGGCGATGCAATTAGTGGTACAGCTTGAGGAGCTGATTATTTTATGTTGTTTCGGGCGGTATGTGTCTTCATTAACACCCATGCAGATTATGGCGTCAGCGTTGGTGGCCGCGGCAGTAATCAATACCCGCCCGGCCCCGGCCGCGAGATGGGCAGCCGCTTTATCTGCCGCTGTAAAATGACCGCTGCATTCAATGATCAGATCAATATTTTCGGCTTGCCAAGGCAGCAGGGCTGGATTTGGTTCATGAAAAAATGTGATTTTGTGGTGATCAATGAATAGAATATCATTGTGAACGGATATTTCACCGGGAAACACACCCTGGCAACTATCATACTTAAGCAGGTGAGCGGCGGTGGTGGTGGGCTCCAGGGTATTAACGGCGATAAGCTTTACGTTTTTTGTCGGAAATTGGGCAAGCAAACGGGTGAGTTGGCGGCCTATACGGCCGAAGCCATTAATCGCTATTCTTAGTGCCATTAGTTGGTTATCTGTTTTTGGGCTTGTTCTGGCAGGCCAAGGCAAGCTATAATAGTTACAAAAATTGCCAAAACTTATAACATATAAGGTTATTTCTATCAAAAGCAAATACGCGGCAGTTTAAAATAGTCTGTTTTTTT
>CAZSOB010000344.1:0-2103 GCA_964608155.1 uncultured Desulfobulbia bacterium | reverse complement strand
CTTAAACAACGCATAATCATTCCCCAGTTAATCATTATTTTTTTCCTGCTCGCGGTCTCACTCTTCTCTTACCGTAATCTTAATCTCCTGGGCCGCATTGTTGATAATCTCGCCGCCTCCTCCAGTACCACTCTCAGCTCGGCAACCGACCTGGCCAATAATATTTCAAACGTCCAATTTGCGGTGAGCAATTTTTTTAATGAAGCGGGCAGCGATAATTTCCAAAAAGCCATCCAGAGCCTCAAAACGATCAAGACCATGGCTCAGGTTCAAAACAATCCCGATATCACCAAGACCATCAATGGCTTGGGGAAAATGACCAGGGCCGCCCAAATTCGTTTTGGAAGCCTGACCAAACAGAACCAAGAATTCATTGATACCCAGCGGAAGGTGCAGAAGTTATCTACCCAGGCCGAACAGAACGCCGGCGCGATTCTGGATATGATGACAATGGCTGGCAGCGACATGCGCTCACCAAAGACCGCTAATCAAAAAATAATAGAGGCCGATTTCGCTAAACTGGTTAATCCCCTGCCCAAGGGTAAGCTGAAATTTGCCTTAGAGGATTACTGGGATGCCTGGTCCGGATATACCGCAGTCTATTTAAAACTCCGCCAGGATACCAATAAAGTTTTGAACCATACATTGACCACCCTCTACAAGTTTCAGGATCAGGAGGTCAAAAAGGCCAAAAGCGGTATGGTGCAAATCAGAAACAGAGCCATCCTGAAAATAAGGCACTCCAACCTGTTACTCATAATCATCAGCATCACCGCCCTTCTCCTGGGCCTCATTATTTCCTTCCTGTTGGGAGACAGTCTTTTCAGAACAATAAAAAAGATCGCCGGGGGCCTGTCGGACAGTTATCTTGAGGTTGATAATGCCGCTGGCAGTCTTACCGCCGCCAGTCAGGAAATAGCCAATGCCGCCTCTTCTCAGGCGGCCTCCCTCGAAGAAATCAACGGTTCCCTGGAGGAGGTAACCTCCATGGCGAGACGCAGCGCCGATAACGCCCAGCAGGCCGAAAGCCTGATGAACAATACCCAAAGCGCCATTGGTGAAGGCTCCGAATCCATGCAGAACCTGATAACCGCCATGAACAGCATATCCTCTTCCAACGAAGAAACTCAAAAAATTATTAAGGAGATTGAGCAGATCGCCTTCCAGACTAACCTCTTGGCCTTGAACGCCGCCGTAGAGGCAGCAAGAGCCGGAGAAGCAGGGGCTGGTTTCGCCGTCGTGGCGGATGAGGTAAGAAATCTGGCTGGCAGATCATCAAAGGCCGCCGGAGGCACCAATGACATCATTAGCAGTTCCACCACCAAAATCGGCAATGGCAGCGCCATGGTTGAGCACACCGCCCAGGCCTATGAGGAAATCGCCGAGAATTCCGGCCAGATAGCCCATATGGTAGCGGAAATCGCCGTCGCCGCAGGAGAGCAGGCTAATGGAGTGGAAAAAATAAAAGAGGCCATTACTCAACTTGATGAGACTGGGCAGCGCAACGCGGCCAGTTCAGAGGAACTGGCCGCCGCCGCCGAAACCATGCAGGGGCAAGCCAACATTCTCCGCAATTTTGTTCATGAACTAATAAATCTTATTGGTCAGACAGATCAAAGCGCAGAAAATAAATTTACCTCCGAGACAATTGAACAACCTGCAGATAAGGTAAAATTGATAAATTAGCGTTCCATCAACCGTTAATCAGAAGAAAAAAGGAGATCTAAGTGAAAAAGGTTCTAATCTTTTTTATGGCTGTGAGCCTTATAGGACTGGCAGCCAATGAGGTAATGGCGGGCGGCAATGCCCTCTTTGTTCAGAAATGCGGCAGCTGCCACAAGAGCGGCGGTCAGGCGGCGGTAATTAATCCGGCAGATAAGGCGGGCCGGGTGTGGCAAAAATACTTTAAACGCGGTCGTCACCCCGTCGATACTGGAATCAGTGACAGCGACATGGCAACCATTATCACTTATCTAACCAACCACGCCGCCGACAGTGACCAGCCGGAAGCAGCTGTTATTCCTAAATAAAACCGCAACGTTAAACATTTACAAAATAAACTTTTAAAACGCCACAGGAGGCAAGATCTGACAATGAAAAAAT
>CAZSOB010000343.1:0-2113 GCA_964608155.1 uncultured Desulfobulbia bacterium | reverse complement strand
ATTTTATCCGCCTGTCCATCGGTATTGAAAACATAGAAGATATTATTGCCGATTTAGAGCAGGCGCTGTAATCTATCCAGCCATGAAAGGTAACTATTCAGCCAAACAACCGGGCGAACCCGACCTCTATTTTAAAAGTAACAAATTCAATACGTTGCACGTTTTGTTATTTGAGAGCGTGATGTCTAAAAAAAGCAATAACCACCATAGTGTAACTCTTCAGCAGTGCTCCAGGTTCGTTCTTTTAGGACTTCGAAGCATACTTGCGTATTCGATAAGGCCTAAATGGGCGAAGATGGGGTGCTGCTGAAGAGTTATCATGAAAGAAACAATTGGCCCAACGAAAACTAAGTTTTTTCAGCTCCCCGACTCTCTGCTCTTAGACAATAACGATGCTCTTGAGGATGGCATAATTGCCTATGAGACCTATGGGAAATTAAATAAGGCGGCCGACAACGCCATTTTGATCTGTCACGCCCTGTCCGGCGATGCCCATGCCGCTGGATTCCATGCCGGAGCCAATAAACCCGGCTGGTGGGAGATTATGATCGGCCCCGGCAAGGCCATTGACACCAACAGATATTTTGTTATTTGCTCAAATATACTGGGTAGCTGCATGGGAACCAGCGGGCCTTCAAGCCTCAACCCTGCCACGGGCCGGGCCTACGGCCTGAAGTTCCCGGTAATTACCATTGCCGATATGGTCAGAGCCCAAAAGCAGCTCATCGATTTCCTTGGTATCCCCCGTCTTCTGGCGGTAATTGGCGGTTCCATCGGCGGTATGCAGAGTTTAGAATGGACTATCCGTTATCCTGATATGGTATTTTCCGCCATTCTCCTGGCCACCACCCAGCGTCATTCCGCCCTGGCCATCGCCTTTAACGAGGTGGCCCGTCAGGCTATTATGGCCGATCCTAACTGGCAGGGCGGTAATTATTATCAGGGAACCAAACCGGATATGGGCCTGGCCGTGGCCCGCATGATAGGTCACATCACCTATCTCTCAGATGAGGCCATGCGGCATAAATTTGGCCGCCGTTTGCAGGACAAGGAAGATTTCTCCTTTAATTTTGATGCCGACTTTCAGGTTGAGAGCTATTTGCGCTATCAGGGTAAAAAGTTTGTTGAACGTTTCGATGCCAACTCTTTTTTGTATATCACCAAAGCGGCGGATTATTTTGACCTGGCTCCCAGGCCCAAAGCTGATGGTAGCCAGAACTCACCCTTTGTCAAGGCCAGAGCCCGTTATCTCGTGATTTCCTTTACCTCAGACTGGCTCTACCCCACCAGGGAGTCACGAGCCATGGTCAAGTCCATGAAGAAGAACAGCTTAGATGTAAGTTTCTGTGAGATAGAGGCAAAATGGGGCCACGATGCCTTTCTGTTAGAGAGTGAACGCCTATCAAACCTTATGAGCGGCTTCCTCGACAGAATGAGCCGGGAGACCCAAGATTATGCGCTTTGATCTCGAGATAATCGCCTCCTGGATAGAGCCCGGCGCCAGAGTACTTGATCTGGGTTGCGGCAGTGGGGATTTATTATATTTCCTGGTGCAAAACAAGGAAGTCAATGGTACCGGTATTGACTTTGAAGAGGCCAATATTGCCCGCTGTATTGAGCGGGGAATTTCGGTCATTCAGGGAGATATTAACGAAGAGGTCTTGGATTATGCCGATAATACATTTGACTATGTGATTCTGAGCCGCACCCTGCAGCAGGTCTATGAGCCGGAGGCCCTGCTTAAAGAATTACTGCGCATAGGCCGCCAGATAGTGGTGAGCTTTCCAAATTTCAGTCATTGGCTGTGCCGGATGCAGCTCTTTTTTATGGGCCGGACTCCCACCACCAGCCAGTTGCCATACAAGTGGTACAACACCCCGAATATTCGGGTGATTACCCTCAGAGATTTTCGCGGATTCGTTCAAAAAACAGGGTTTAAGATTATCAGAGAGACAGGGATTAATACCCGGAATGAAGACCTTCATGGCCAGGTTATTCGTTTACTACCTAATCTTCGGGCCACTTACGGTATATTTTTAATCGGCCATTGAGTGTAACTTGTTCCTGTTATCAACAATAGAGACTGGGGTACCATAATATAATTATGAAACCG
>CAZSOB010000342.1:0-2114 GCA_964608155.1 uncultured Desulfobulbia bacterium | reverse complement strand
GGTATTCGAGAAGTTCCGAATGGACGAAGATGGGGTGCTGCTGAATAGTTACGAACCAGCATTAATAATGTTTACAGGACAAAGGGGACTGATTTTATTTTTCACAGCTTCCGATTCGGGGACAGAATGATTTTCGCAAACAAACGCGAAAAAAATTCAGTCCCCTTAGTGCAGGGGAAAATTTAATCTGTCTCCCGGCATAAAACCACCAAGCGTCTTTAATGCAAAGCTCTAACCGAACACCACCTTTCGTATACGATCTTTGTCGTACTCGTACCGCTGGAGAAGTTACATAATTTACCCAAAATACTACCATATACTACATGATGAACAATGCAGAAATATTTAAGAACCGGTTAATAAATATTTTTCTTCGATTCTTCGACTTACATTAATTTTGGTCGCCTGAATTACCAAGATTGCAGATGTATTAAGAGCTGTAAAGGTATCCTTTGGGGCAGTCATCTTAAACCGTTCAATAGTAAGCGAATTAGCCGTACCGTCCCAGGCACCGTTACCTCCGCCGTCGTGAGCTAAGATTCTCAATTGAGCTGCTGACTCCGCGGAGTATAAGGCTTGAGCCCACAGGTATTCTTCCGCCGCTTCAGTTGTACCAATGGTGGTGAATTTAGCGATCAGGGTACCAAACATTCCCAAAACAACAATTATAAAAATGGCCACAATCAGACCAAAACCTTTTTGGTTGCCTATGATTTTTAAGAGAGATGCCATAGTTATTGTTTGAGGGAATCTCATTAAAGATTACATCGCACCGCAGTAAAATAAAACTTTTCACCAGTGGAAGAGGTGACAGTAATGACAATAAGCTTGCTGTCTGAGGTGTTACTTAAACCAACAGTGTTATGGTCTATAGTGGCCGTGGTGCTGGCAATATACTTGACCTGGACACTGCGTTGATAACCGGTCAGGGTGAAAGCATTATTATCTTGGTCATGAAAAACGCCCGTTGTCTCGGAATAACCGTTAAAATCATCAATATCGTTAAAAAATTGCCGGGAGGTCTCACCTGCTTCAGGGCCCAAACTGACATATGGCGTTGCCGACAGTGCGCCTAAAACACGTTCAGATTCGGAAGTCTTAAGTGAGCCGCCTCCGTCAGGGGTGTTGTTATCCCACTTTTTTGCCAGAATTTCATCCATAAGAGATTGCCCCAGGTTAACGGCCCTGGTGCGTATTAGGGGATCAGGACTGCGGCTTATGGCACTAAAAAAAGGCAGGATGATCATGGATGAAAAACCAAGAATAACAATGGTTATGACCAGTTCAATCAGGGTAAACCCGAATTGGCAAATATTGTCTGTCGGTTTACGGGTCAACATTAAAAATCGTCTAATTTTTTCTGTACCAGAGTCTGGTGTTTGATCCTGATATACCAAGAATCATATTCTTTAAATTTTTGCCGCATCGAATGCAATATCCAGGATAATTATTTATATCGTAGTTAGCGGAACTGACAATATCTGGCGAGAGGTGGGATAATAGTGTTTTTTGCAATAAATTTGTTTCTTCTACGGGGGCAAATCGGTATGTTTCGTGGGTGAAGCCATACCGTTCGTCAAAAATTAACAGCTCTATTTTGTTCACTTTCTCCATGGCAGAGAAATGGGCATATTGGTTTTTTTTCGCTTCAACATCCGCTTTTTTTATCCAGAGCCAAAGAGAGGCGTCTGACACTTCAAGACCATGTTTGTGCAACATCATGTAAGACCATAACGTATAATGCTCCAATTCTATATATCGCAGGCTTGTGGGACTGTTGTTGCTTTTTACAGTACAGCGGATTAATTTCTGACTGTTCAGGGGGGTGCTTGACAAATCCATCGAAAATTCTCATCTGTTAAAAGTTGCAAATAATTTAGCGGGTTAGCACTTGTTTTAGCGGCAAAAAAGACGACTGTGCAGACAGATTCATAACCTGTCCTTAAATTCCCATAGTTTTTTTTAATAGTTTACCATAAAATATACATGGAAACAGAAGTTATATGTGTAGTCGAAATATCAGCGACCTGCCATAAAATTCCAACCTCCTCCCCTATCGAAAAAAGCAGGCTAACAGCCATGCCCGATCAGTCGGGCACAACGAAACATGAAAG
>CAZSOB010000341.1:0-2115 GCA_964608155.1 uncultured Desulfobulbia bacterium | reverse complement strand
GGGCCACTCCGGTGGGGAAATTATGGGTCTCGGCAGTGAATATAATATGATAATGGACGGGTGCCAGAGTTAGAGACGATGGGCAGCCGGGCCGAGTAGGAATCAGGGCGTTAAACTGCCGCCCTTTGATGGCGCTTGAGTTGTCATTAAAGGCGATGATGCTGTTATCGGGTTGAGCGTTGAGGGTCGATTTAACGATCTCCATGAGATTTTCCGGCTGTTTCTGGCCGTCGATTATCTGTCGGCCGCGGAAAAAGCCGTGCCTGGAATGCTCGCTATTGGCGTTATTGAGATCCATAATCTCAACAATAGTGGGATTACGCCCATGTTTTTTGACAAAATAATCGTAATAGAAATTTCGGTCCCACTCATCCATGGAGATTCCGGGGATCTCCATGAGGGCATCAGAGCCCTTCTCTTTTAGTGGTATATCGTAAACCGGTTCGGGTTTAATGCCGGTCTCAAAGGTAGCCAGGGGGGAGTCATAGCGGCATTCTGTCATCCGGTCATGATGACGACTGACAAAATCAGCCGCCTCAACACCCGGCGGTATTTGATACCGCCGGGAACGTTCCACCCGGCTGATTTTGGCCAATCCGGCAGCCCGGCAGATGGAAACCATATTTGAAGACCAGGCTGTGGCGAAGTTTAAGCGCGGCCCGACCTCCACAACCCCGGCCCCGCTGAAATACGGTGTAGAACTCACGGTCTCGGCAATAAAGCCGTCTGCCAGTAATAAGCGCAGCTGCCGGCTCTCAGCCTCGTTTAATGGCAGGCTGGTCTCAATATTAAAACAATACTCCATCTCATCGGTTATCTTGCGATAAAATTGTTGTACGGTAGTCATCATCTATGCCTTTAGCTGTCTATATTTTTATATACAAAGTGGTAAGTATTTAATTAATTACTTGACAAACGATATTTATAAGCTTAAAAGTATAACCATAACATTTCATGTTATTCTCTATCTCTTCTCTTTTAGGGGGCGCAAGCCCCCTATTTTTTTATCTCTTTCTCAGTTAGTTCATTCATAATATTATCCAGCGCAGTACTGAATTTAGGGGCCAGAGGTGAAATCGCCATACCGTCACGTTCCGCCCGCCTTATTTCGGCGGAATCAGGAAAGGCGGCAATTATCTTCTCAGGCAAAAGGTTGTTTAAAAACTCTTTATCTTCTTTGTCTCTGATATTATTACCAATAAAAGAGACAAGCGGTATCCCCACTTCCTTGGCCAGGCGGGCAATTTTCAAAGCGGTGCGAACGCTGGACTGGGAAGGAATTACCACCACCAGCAGATGATCCACCCCGGCGACAGTTCCCCGGCCGAGATGTTCCACTCCGGCCTCCATGTCCAGAAGGACGGCCTGATCTTTTTTCAGCAGCAGTTTGACCAGCAAACGGCGGAGGACAGTATTTTCGGCGCAGGCACAACCGCTGTCTCCGGTCTGGATGGCCCCGAGAATCATTAATTTAATCCCCTCATTTTCCAGCATGAAACGTTGGGGAAGATCGTCGATTTTGGGATTAATATTATAAAACGGCGAGCCCTTCACCTTGCCGGAACGTTCCACCAGCAGATCCCGCATTTCGGCAATGGGCTTCACCTCACCGCTTACCCCCAGGGTCTCGGCCATATGGGGGCTGGGGTCGGCATCTATCACCAGAACCTGGTCAAAATCAGCGGCAAAACGCCGGGCCAGAAGGGCCATTATGGTCGTCTTACCCACCCCGCCTTTACCGCTTATCGCTATTTTCATGGGTCTCATATAAAAAGCTCCTGTCAGCGCTAATCAGATTTAGCTGGTCATTTAGACACAGACACAAATAAAATGAAATAGGCGGATGAGACTGATTTCGCCGGTCTTTGCCTTTTGGCAATGATATATACCCTAAAAAAAGGCCTCTCGAAATGCTTTTTTTCTTGCCTCAATAACGGTCAATGGTGTTCAATACAAATTTTTTCCGCAAACCACAACATGAGCAATCCGTCCGGGAAAAATAAGCTCTTGATGGCGTCGTAAAAAGTCCGATCTCCGGTGTTGTGGTGGTTCGGCAGATATTCGGCATACCATATGTATGGCCGAAGCCCTGCCGAACCACCACGCCTCGCAGTC
>CAZSOB010000340.1:0-2121 GCA_964608155.1 uncultured Desulfobulbia bacterium | reverse complement strand
TAGGCAAACTAATCGCCTTTTATGACGATAACGGCATCAGCATTGACGGTGAGGTCAAGGGCTGGTTTACCGATGATACCCCTAAACGTTTTGAAGCCTATGGCTGGCAGGTCATAAGAGCAGTTGACGGCCATGATCCGGAGGAAATCCGAGAGGCCGTGGAAAGAGCCCGCGAAACAAGCCAGCCCACCCTTATCTGCTGCAAGACGATAATCGGCTGGGGATCCCCCAACAAACAGGGCAAAGAATCATGTCACGGCTCCCCCCTTGGCGACGATGAAATAGCCCTGGTTCGGGAGAAAATAGGCTGGCCCTATGCCCCCTTCACCATTCCGGAGGAAATTTACGCCGCCTGGGATGCCAGAGAACGGGGTGCCGCTCTTGAGGCCGAATGGCAGCAAAAATTCGAGGCCTACAACCGGGAATTCCCGGAGTTGGGCCAAGAGTTGGACCGCCGTCTGCGGGGAGAGCTGCCCGCTGACTGGCAGGAAAAATCCGCCGCCTTCATTACCTCGGTTAATGATAAAGCGGAAAAAATCGCCAGCCGCAAGGCCTCACAAAATGATCTTAACGGCTATGGGCCTCTGCTGCCGGAATTAATCGGCGGCTCCGCCGATCTGGCCAGTTCCAACCTCACCATCTGGGCTGGAAGCCGCAACATAAAAACCGAAGACGACGGCAATTATATTCATTTCGGGGTCAGAGAATTCGGCATGGCGGCCATCATGAGCGGTATATCCCTCTATGGCGGTTTCATCCCCTACGGTGCCACCTTTATGATGTTTTCCGAATACGCCCGCAACGCCCTGCGCATGGCGGCCCTGATGAAAATTCGCGATATCTTTGTCTTCACCCACGACTCCATCGGTCTCGGTGAAGACGGCCCCACCCATCAACCGGTGGAACAGGCCGCTACCCTGCGTCTTATTCCCAATATGATGGTCTGGCGCCCCTGTGATGCCGTGGAATCAGCCGTGGCCTGGAAGGAGGCGATAGAGCGCCGGAACGGCCCCACCTCCCTGTTATTCTCCCGCCAGGGCCTGCCCCATCAAAAACGCAGTGCGGAAAAAATCGCGGCAATAAGTAAGGGGGGATATACCCTTCTCGAACCAGAGGGAGCAGTGGAGGCAATTATTATTTCCTGCGGCTCAGAGGTGGATCTGGCCATGCGGGCCGCCGCCCGGCTTAATACTCAAGGCCGGCGCATCAGGGTGGTATCCATGCCCTGCCCCAATGCCTTTGACGTCCAGGATGATGAATATAAAAACATGATTTTACCCGCCGGTATTCCCCGGCTGGCCGTGGAGGCCGGAGTCAGCGATTACTGGCGTAAATACGTGGGATTGGAAGGCCGGGTAATTGGCATTGACTCCTTTGGCGAATCAGCCCCGGCCGCTGAGCTGTTTAAGGAATTCGGCCTCACCGTTGATAATGTCAGCGCTGCCATGTCAGAGATGCTGGCCGCTTAATCAAAAACAAGGGGGCCCGGCTCTTATCAATAAGTTTTTAGAAAATACCCGCATCCTGGCCCCCCTGGCCGGTTACACCGATCTTCCCTTCCGTCTCCTGTGCCGTGAATATGGGGCCGGGATGACGGTCTCCGAGATGATAAGCTGTCATGGCCTTACCTATCAACAGCCTCCCACCATCAGGATGCTGAAAACCATTCCGGCCGAACATCCCTTCGCGGTTCAGCTTTTTGGGGCGGAACCGGAGATAATGGCTGAGGCGGCCGCCATTTTAAACGATTATCCCCTCGACATCGTTGACATAAATATGGGATGTCCTGTGCGGAAAGTGGTGCGGAAGGGTGCCGGCGCCGCCCTTATGCGGGATCCGAAACTGGCGGCTGAAATTATAAAAAAGGTCGTGGCAAACAGTAAACGGCCGGTGACAGTAAAATTCCGCAGCGGCTGGAACCACGATGAAATTAACGCCCCTGAGTTCGCCCGCATGGCTGAATATAACGGGGCCGCAGCCGTTACCATCCATGCCCGAACCTGGTCGGATGGCTTTTCGGGCCAGGCCGACTGGCGGGTTATCGCCATGGTGCAAGCGGCAGTCAACATTCCGGTAATCGGCAATGGCGATATCAAGTCAGCCGCCGATGCCCAGGCCATG
>CAZSOB010000339.1:0-2128 GCA_964608155.1 uncultured Desulfobulbia bacterium | reverse complement strand
GTGGATGGACAGGCACCATATAAGAACTGCCAGCAGCAGCTATCAACTGTACTGGCCATAAAAAAGTAAAGGGGGGCCGTCCGGGGGGCGGCCCTGCCTGTTTATACGGTCAGGTCGTCACGCAGACTTGTTCTGGGGCCGCCATGCCCGGCGGTACTCCAGTCCCGGATGGGGGCGATGCTTAATAGTTCGTCTTGGCGGTCTAAGCGGCCTAAGCGGTCATGGATTTCCTGCCAGATACAGGGGACGTCCTTGTTGATCTCGCAATGACCATCCACTGAACCGCCACAGGGGCCGTTCATCAGGCTCTTGGCGCAACGGGCTACCGGGCAGAGACCGCCAGTGAGGTGAAGGACGCAATTGCCACACCCGGCGCACTGCTCTGTCCACACTCCCTGCTCCATGGAACCGCCCATAAAGGAGGTGTTCACCCCGGGATAGACTCTGGTCATGGAACGGAGATTGGCGATAAAATTAACCCCTACTCCGCAGGCCATGGATACAATGGCGTCATACTGGCCGTCCCATTCGTCCAAGTCCTCAATATATTCCTTGTCGCATTGCCGTACCAGGGTACCGGTGACAGTTTGGAGCTTTTTGCCGGCCTTTTGACATCCAAGACGCAAAAGTGAGGCGAGAATCTCAACCTCTCGTTCGCCGCCTGCCGAGCAGACAGAGACACAACCGCGACAACCAAGTATCAGAACCCGGTCAAAACCCTTAACCATTTCGACAATTTCGGCAACCGGTTTACGTTTAGCGACAATCATTTTTCTTCCCCCTTAAACGGGCTGGGCCCCAGCTCTTTAATTCGGGCCTCCATCTCCTGACCCGCTGCGATAAACTGGGGACTAAGTCCCCTTTCCAGGTGATACATTTCGATACGCTCGGGCTCAACATCCAATTCAGCAAGGGCCTTTTTAACGGCTAATACCTTCTTGGCAGCTCGTTGACTGCCCATTATATTATGACATTCATCCTTGGGGCATCCGGCAACGTAAACCCCGTCGGCTCCATTCTCAAAGGCCTGCAGGAGAGTGGATACCTTGATCATGCCGCTGCAGGTCAGGCGGTTAATGGTAATGTTCTCGGGAAAGCCTTCTTCCTGCAGACCGCCGTGGTTTTCGGCGCAGGACTGCTGGGAGGTGTAATGGCAACAGAATGCCTGAATATCAGGGACGAAACTCATGTATATCTCCTTAATCAATTCCCAGAGGCCTGGAGAAGTCTCTCGTCCTCTGATTCGTTCAATTCTATGGCCTGAGCCGGGCATTCACTGACACATATACCGCAGGCCCGGCATTTTTTCGGGTCGATACAAGCCACACCCTGGTTGTCAATTTTGGGTATACTCCAGGGGCATACCCGGACACAGGTGAGACATGAAACGCATTTGTCTCTTTCAACCCAGGCGATTTTTCCCAAGTCCCTTAAATCCTGCTCCGTTACATACTCTTCATTAACGGCGATATTACGGAGGGCTGACATGATATCGGCAAAGGCGACATCTTGAGGGCAGACAAAAACGCATGACCGGCAACGGGAGCAGAACCAGAGCAGGTGAGATGATAATAAGCGGTCTTTAAGGCCCATGCGAACCATGTGGATGATTTTACGGGGATCAAAATCAGGAATAGCCTGGCTCACCGGGCAGACACCGCTGCAGGCCCCGCATGAAAAGCAACGATTGACCCATTCCCCGCCCGGCATGGAACTGACTTGACTACTGAATGTTGAATTGATTTCTTTGTTGGTAATTCCCATGGAATTCCTCTTTTACTGAAAAGATAAAAACGAATAATTTATACAAAACCTTCTTTTGGTGGAAAATGCTGTAGAATAGTAAACATGAATAGTGTATGAGTCCTGTTAGATATAATCAGCACGTCTAAACAGTTACAGCTTAGTGCCGGGGCAGTTTATCCGCCTTGGATAAATAGCAAATAGTTACGAAATTTTTAACAACCCCTCATGGGAGATCAGCAGGCAGATCACGCAATGCTGGGTGATCTGGGCGTCTTCGTTTAAAATGCTGCCGGAACTTACCACTAAATAAGCAGTCGGAACTCCCCCTTGCCAAGCAGATCATGAAGGTGGAGAATACCGATTAAACATTGTTTGTTATCCA
>CAZSOB010000338.1:0-2132 GCA_964608155.1 uncultured Desulfobulbia bacterium | reverse complement strand
TAATAGAGCCCTTGCCAAATTGTTTCTGAATCTGGAGGACTGCCGAATCCAGGGTCTTCTTCCGCTCATCGGAAATTGCCATATTTATTTCCTCGTTGTTTTAGTTGGTCAATGATATTGCTTAGAGTTTTGCGTTAATTGATTTTTCAGGCTCTTCCCGCAAAAGCGGATATCCCATCTCCTCACGCTGGGCGGTATATTTCCGGGCTACCAGCCTGACCAGAGCCCGAATGCGGCCGATATATCTGGTTCTTTCCGTCACACTGATAGCCTTGCGGGCATCAAGAAGGTTAAAGGTATGTGAACATTTGAGGGCGTAATCATAGGCGGGGAGAATCAGCTCCTTAGTCAGCAGATGCCTGGACTCCGTCTCGCAGGTGTTGAAAAAATCCACCAGGGCCGGGACATTGGCCTCCTCGTAATTAAAAGCGGAAAATTCCCGTTCAGCCTGCTGGAAGATGGCCCCGTAAGAGACCTCTTTATTCCACATAATATCGAAGACGGAATTAACCCCCTGGAGATACATGGCAATCCGCTCCAGGCCGTAGGTAATCTCCGAGGTGACGGGATACAGATCCATGCTGCCGGCCTGTTGAAAATAGGTAAACTGACTGATCTCCATGCCGTCTAACCATATCTCCCAGCCCAGGCCCGCGGCCCCCAGGGTGGGTGACTCCCAGTCATCCTCCACAAAACGAATATCGTGTTCCAGGGGATCAAGTTTAAAGCGGCGCAGGCTGTTCAGATAGAGTTCCTGGACATCCTTGGGAGAGGGCTTCATCACCACCTGGAATTGATAATAATGCTGCAGGCGGTTGGGGTTTTCGCCATAACGACCGTCGGTGGGCCGCCGGGAGGGCTGGACATAGGCCGCCCGCCACGGTTCCGGGCCCAGAGCCCGCAGCAGGGTAGCCGGGTGAAAGGTACCGGCCCCGACCTCCATGTCATAGGACTGCTGAATCACACAACCCATATCCGCCCAGTAACGACTCAACTCAAATATAATATCCTGAAAATACATTTTTTATTTTTTTATCCCGTTTATAAAAGACCAGTGATGTCCGGTTAAGAGCTTGCATTGATAAAACTTACGGCACTGAGGGGACTGATTTTTTTTCCCGGCTTGCGATTCGGGGACAGAATGATTTTCGCAAAAAAACGCGAAAATCATTCTGTCCCCGAAGTTGAGAGGAAAAATTTAATCTGTCTCCCGGTCTAAAACCACCGGTTAGTCAAAACTCTAACCGGACACCACTGATAAAAGACAGCTAAATATTTTCTGTCACCTGTTCCCTGTCACCTGACATCATAAACGATTTCACCATCGACGATGGTCAGGACGGCTCTGCCGGTAAAATGGCGGCCGATAAAAGGCGAATTTTCACTCTTGGAGACAATGTTTTGGCGTTCATAACAAAAATTTAAAGCGGGATCAACTACCGTTATATCGGCTCTCTGTCCCGCGGCGAGGGAACCGCCCTCAACCCCGATGATCCGGGCCGGGTTAACAGACATCAATTCCACGAGGCGCCTTTCATCAATAACCCCTTCCTTGACCAGACAGAGGGCCAGGGGCAGGGCGGTTTCCAGGCCGATAATACCATTGGCGGCCAGGGAGAATTCCACCTCTTTTTCCAAGGCGCTGTGGGGGGCGTGGTCGGTGGCGATGGCATCGAGGGTGCCGTCGCTCAGCCCCTCCTTAATGGCCTCCACATCGGCAGTGGTTCTCAGCGGCGGATTCATCTTGGCGTTGGTGTCATAGCTGCCCACCGCCTCCTCGGTCAGTGAAAAATAATGAGGGGTAGTCTCGGCGGTTACCGGGCAGCCGGCGGCCTTGGCCCGGCGGATCAAGTCAACTGATTCTCCGGTGCTGATATGGGCCAGATGGAGACGCTGGCCGGTATAGGCCGCCAGGGCCAGATCCCGATAGACCATAATCTCCTCGGCGGCCCCCGGAATACCCCGCAGACCCAGGCGAGTGGCGAAAGCCCCCTCGTTCATGGCCCCGTTCCGGCTTAATGATAACTCCTCGGAATGCGAGATAATGGGACAATTATGATTACTGGCGTACTCCAGGGCCCGGCGCATAAGCTGACTGTCGGTCACCGGATGACCGTCATCGGAAAAGGCCA
>CAZSOB010000337.1:0-2151 GCA_964608155.1 uncultured Desulfobulbia bacterium | reverse complement strand
TGGTATTCGAGAAGGCCTAAATGGGCGAAGATGGGGTGCTGCTGAATAGTTACCGGAATTTAAGTATTTAATTTAATGTCATATGGCAAAAATGTAAAGAACTAAAATAGGCGCTGACAGAAGTTAGTGTTTCAGGAGGTCGCGGTGGCGGATGGTAAGTGCCTTGAAATCGAGATGATGGACCAGATGTTCAGCCACAGCCACTGAGCGGTGGCGCCCGCCGGTGCAGCCAATGGCGATGGTGAGATAGGTTTTGCCTTCTTTGGCATAACAGGGGATGAGAAAGTTAAAAAGGGGCAGGATACGGGCCAGAAATTCTTTGGCCTCGGGGGTCTGGAGGACATAATCGGCCACTGGTTGTTCTTGACCGCTCATCTCCTTTAATTCAGGCACAAAATAGGGGTTGGTCAGGAAGCGGACATCAAATACCAGATCGGCCTCCGGCGGCAGGCCGTGCTTGAAGCCAAAGGACAGCAGGTCAACCTTTAAGCCAGTTTCTCGGGCTGATTCGTATTCTTTTAAGAGGACGGCCCGTAGTTGATGGGGGGTAAGGCTGGAGGTATCAATGATAATATCCGCCAATTCCCGCAGACCGGTAAAACGACGTTTCTCCAGAGCGATACCGTCCCGCACGGATTCGCTGGCGGTGGGATGCAGGCGGCGCATGGCGCTGAAACGCCGCAGGAGAATATCCGCCGCCGCTTCAAGGTATATGACCCGCAGGCTGGGGACAGTTTCCCGCAGTTCGCTAATTACACGGGGATAATTATTGTAAAATTCCTCATCCCTGGTATCCATAACTAAGGTTAGGCGGCGTTTGCCGGGCTGGATTATTTTAGCCGCCAGGTCGGGCAGCAAGAGGGCGGGGAAGTTGTCAATACAGAAAAATCCGGCATCCTCCAGGGCGTGCAAGGCGGTACTCTTGCCGGCCCCGGAGAGGCCGGTGAGCAAGATAAGTTGGGGGGATGTTTCCGGCATATTATTTCAACTTGGGGGCGCGGCGATATTTAGAGGGCAGTATGCCCATATTCTCACGATATTTAGCCACCGTACGGCGGGCGATCCTGATGCTGCTCTCCTGAGCCAGAACCTTAACAATGGCCATATCGCTCAATGGTTTATGCGGGTCTTCGGCCTGAATCAGCCGTTTCATCTTGACCTTGATACTTTCCGAGGCCAGGGCCTCTTCGCCGTCGGTTCTGGCAATGGCGGAATTAAAGAAGTATTTTAACTCAAAGAGTCCCTGGGGGGTATGGACGTATTTATTGGTGGTCACCCGGCTGATGGTGGATTCGTGCATATTTATATCATCAGCGACATCTTTGAGGATGAGGGGCCGCATATAATCCGGCCCTTTTTCAAAAAAATCATGTTGAAATTTAAGCAGGCTCTCCACCACGTTATAAATGGTGCGCTGGCGCTGCTGGATGCTCTTGATGAGCCACATGGCCGACTTTAATTTACCCTGAATATAGTTTTTGGTATCTTTGGCGAGGCCGGGTATGTCCTTATGGCCTTTGAGAATATCCTGATAAAATTTGCTGATTTTAAGACGCGGCATGCCGTCATCATTTAAGACAATGACATATTCACCATCCATCTTGTAGACATAGACGTCGGGAATGATATAACGGGGCTCTTCGTCGGAATAGGTGCGGCCGGGATGGGGGTTGAGGCCCTTAATTACCTCCAGAGCCGCTAATACCTCCTTTAAAGGGTGGCCGGAGTTCTTGACAATGGCGGCGTAATCCCGGTTGGTCAGGGCTGGCAGGTGGTTTCTCACCAGCTCGCCGGCCGTGGAGGTGCTTAGGTTGAGGTGAGCCAACTGCAGGAGCAGGCTCTCCTGGAGGCTGCGGGCGGCGATTCCGGGGGGATCCATATCCTGAACCATGGCCAGCAGCTTTTGCACCATCGGGGCCGATGATTTGGTGGCGGCGGCGATTTCCTCATCACTGACCCCAAGGAAACCGTCCTGATCAAGATTACCGATGATGAAATTGCCCACCTCCTCTTCCTGGGCGTTAATGTTGGTAAATTTTAACTGCCATTGCAAATGATCTGAGAGGTTGGTCTTTTTGGTCAGAATGTCAAAACGGGAGGGCAGGTCAGGGTCGTTTTGGGGCTTAAAGGATGATTTATCCTCATATTCAT
>CAZSOB010000336.1:0-2154 GCA_964608155.1 uncultured Desulfobulbia bacterium | reverse complement strand
CCCCGCTGATTCTTATCTCACCGTGCAGGGGATGCCCCCCCTCAATGACTAATTTTTCCATTATAAAATCACCTAACTTGGGCCTGTAATACACGAGGCAGACCGGCATAATCCCGATGAATCATTACCCGCTCATATTTAGAGCCCTTAAAAAGTTGCAGGGCATAATCTTCCTGATCATAGCCGATCTCCATAAAAAACCAGCCGCCTGGAGATATAATCTCCGGCAGACCGTTGGTTAACCGCTTTATCTCTTCAATACCATCTTTGCCGCCGTCTAAGGCGGCAAGAGGCTCATGGCGCAATTCCGGCTGCAGGCTGCCCATGACCTCAGCCGCGACATAAGGGGGATTGGCAGTCACGAGAGAGAAACGCTGCTCACGAATAAAGGCACTGTGCCAATCAGCCTGGATAAATTCGAGCCCCTCCGCCCCCAAGCGATGAGCATTTTCTCTGGCCAGGATAAGGGCGGAATGCTCCAGGTCAAGGGCCAGCCCCCGCATCCAGGGAAGTTCTAAGGCCAGAGTAACGGCTATTATACCACTGCCTGTCCCCAGGTCTAAAAACAGCGGCTGTTGCGGCCCGCAAGCAGGTGTGGGAGCGGGAAACTGCCGCAATACCTCTTCTATCAGAACCTCCGTCTCCGGCCGGGGAACAAGCACCGCCTCTGAGACCGCAAATGAACGGCCCCAGAATTCCTGCTCGCCGAGAATATAAGCCAACGGCCGCCGAGTACGCAGGCGCTCCTCCAGTGCCTCTATAATCATGGGACTCACCGTTGCCGATAAGCAGCGGTCAGAATACAAAAAAATATCACTGCGGCCAAGACCGCTGAAATGGCCAATTATAAGCGCCGCTTCAGCCTCGGCTTCAGCCGCTTCTATCCCGCCATCCGCAAGCCGCTGGAGCAGCAAATTATATAATTCAAGAAAGGTCAAAATTACGACAATTAATCAGTAATGGAACGCAGCATAAAATACAAACCAGATACGACGAGGGGGACTTATTGAATATTTTTTAAGGCCTCGGCCTGATAATGAGAAATGAGGGGATCTATAATCTCATCCAATTTGCCCATCATTATGTCATCAATTTTGTAGAGGGTAAGATTTATCCGGTGATCACTCACCCGGCCCTGCGGAAAATTATAGGTGCGGATTCGCTCGCTGCGATCGCCGCTCCCCACCTGGCTCTTGCGCTGGGCAGATATTTTGTCATGCCGTTCCTGCTCAAACTTATCCAGCAGCCGAGCCCGTAAAACCCGCAGGGCGGACTCCTTGTTCTTATGCTGAGACTTTTCGTCCTGACAGGTCACAATCATCCCGGTGGGCAGATGGGTAATCCGCACCGCTGAATCAGTGGTATTCACGCTCTGGCCGCCGGGCCCGGAAGAACGAAATATATCAAAACGCAATTCATCGGGGCGGATATTGAGCTCAACATCTTCGACCTCGGGAAGAACAGCAACGGTAACCGCTGAGGTATGAATACGGCCCTGAGTCTCGGTTTCCGGTACCCTCTGCACCCGGTGTACCCCTGATTCGTATTTTAATTTGCTGAAAACCTTCTTGCCCTTAATGAGGGCTATAATCTCTTTAAAGCCGCCGATACCAATGGGATTGCTGCTTAACACCTCAATTTTCCAGCCCTGAGCTTCGGCAAAACGCGAATACATCCGGAAGAGATCAGCGGCAAAGAGCGCCGCTTCATCACCGCCGGTTCCGGCCCGGATTTCCAACAAGATGTTCTTACTGTCGTTGGGGTTGGGCGGCAGCAGCAAGACCTTCAGTTCCTGCTCCATCTGCTGCCGTTTTTGATGAAGATCGGCGATTTCCTCCTTAATCATGGCCAGCATTTCGGTATCAGTCTCAGCCGCCAGCATCTCTTCACTGGCCGCAAGCTCTTCACCGGCCCGGCGAAAATCCTGGTAAAGATCATCCATCTTAACGACATGGGCATGTTCCCGCGCTATTCTCTGGTATTCATCCTGGCGGCTCATTAGAGCCGGGTCAGAGAGACGGGCCTCAAGCTCAAGCCGTTTGGTTGATAGATGCTCAAATTTAGCAAACATAAGAAGTACCTTAAACGTATCTGCTCCGGCAGAGCTGCAAACTACCCTGAAACAAAATAAGCATCACCGGCAGACCGGTGATG
>CAZSOB010000335.1:0-2177 GCA_964608155.1 uncultured Desulfobulbia bacterium | reverse complement strand
AGCTGAATAGTTACAAACTTTATATCTAAGCCCATCGCTTTTTACCTCTCCATACCATGCAACCCCCTGACAATTTATTCGATAAGCCCCTGATATTTCTAACCGGCCCCACCGCCGTGGGTAAAACTAAACTTGCCATACTCCTAACCCAGGAATTAAACGGTGAGATCATCGGGGTTGACTCCATGCAGATATATAAGTACATGGATATCGGCACGGCCAAACCCACCCCTGCCGAGCGGGCTGTTGTCCCACATCATCTCGTGGATTTTATTACCCCTGATCTTTCCTATAGCGCCGCTGACTTTGTTGCTGATTGCCGGGCCGCCATTAAGGAAATCAGAGGCCGGGGCAGGGTGCCTGTTCTAACTGGCGGTACCGGACTCTATTTTAAGGCTCTGGCCGAGGGCATCTTCAGCCTGCCGGAGATCAACCCCCTGGTACGGGATGAATTAAGCCGTGAGCTAACCGCTGAAAACGGCAGGCAGCAGCTTTTTGCGGAATTACAGCGCCATGATCCAGAAAGCGCCCGCCGTATTCACATTAATGACACTTACCGTCTGCTGCGGGCTCTGGAAATATTACGTGGAACCGGGCAGAGCTGGACATCCTTTATCAACCACCAGCAGACCGGCCGCCCCAAAAAAGATGCGGGCAAAATTCTTAAACTGGGACTATACCGCGAGCGACAGGAATTATATGAGCGCATAAACCTGCGGGTGAAGATCATGGCAGAAGCGGGATTATTAGACGAGGTTAAAAATCTGCTGCAGAGGGGCTACGGCCCGAAATTAAAAGCAATGCAGTCCTTAGGATACCGCCATATGATAAACTTTCTCGATAAAACCTGGCCCTGGGACAAGACGCTGGAGCTGTTGGCCCGCGATACCAGACGGTACGCCAAGCGTCAGTTCACCTGGTTTAATCGGGCCGACTTCACCTGGTTTCATCCCCGCCAGCAGGAAGAGGTCATCCAGACAGCCCGTGACTATATCGGCTAAAGCCGGAACCAGCAAAAATATGAAGACAACAAACGATCATTTCGCCGCGAACGGCGTCCTGTCTGCCCGGAGCTACAAAGGCCGGCGCTGGCGGAAACAGCCTCCGGCAAATATAGAGCACTGCCAACGGCTGGCCCGTGAGCTGTTTAGACCACTGTGGCAAATTGAGCTCCTTCACAAGCGGCAGTTACACAGTGCCGAACAGATAAATAATTTTATTCATCCCAGTCTCCATAATCTTCCCTCACCCTTTGAATTTAAAGCCATGCGGCCGGCCGCCAGACTGATAAGGGAAATGGCGGCCCAGGGGCGGCCTCTGGTAATTGTGGGAGATTATGACGTTGACGGCGTGACCAGCGCCGCTCTCCTTGGCCGTTTTCTTAATCACCTGACAACAAAGATTTATCGCTGTCACCCAGACCGTTTTAAAGACGGCTATGGCCTTAAAGCCAGACTGGTGACCGATTGCTGTCCTGATTGTCAGGGGCTGGTCATTACCGTGGACTGCGGCATTTCAGACAACGGGGAGGTCGAGATCCTTAAAAAGGCGGGTTGGCAGGTAATTATTACCGACCATCATCAGCCGCCGCCACGCCTGCCAAAGGCCGATATTATAATAAATCCATGGCTGACAGACTGTTCATTCCCATTTAAAGAACTGGCCGGGGTAGGGGTAGCCTTTTACCTGACTATGGGAATCAGGAATCATCTCGTGGAAGAGGGCTTCTGGTCAAAGGAGGAGGCCCCGAATCTCAAAAATATGCTTGATCTGGTGGCGGTGGGCACGGTGGCCGATATGGTAGACCTCAAAGGCCCCAACCGCATTATGGTCAAGGCGGGAATGGAGATAACGAATAATAAACCAAGTACAGGACTCCGCAATCTTATGGCTGTCAGCGCTGCCCGAGACCAGCCGCTGGATACCGAGTATATATCATTTCAACTTGCCCCGCGCCTGAATGCCGCCGGCAGAATGAACCACGCTGAATTAGCCTCTGAGCTATTGACCACTGATGACGACTCGCGCGCCGCCAAAATGGCCGAGAGCCTAAATTTAGAAAACAGCCGCCGCAAGGAATTAACCAGCCAGATCAGCAGCCAGGCCCTGGAGATGGCCGCCACCGACAAGAGCCGCTGCCTGTTGATTCATGGCCGGGACTGGCATGAGGGGCTTAT
>CAZSOB010000334.1:0-2178 GCA_964608155.1 uncultured Desulfobulbia bacterium | reverse complement strand
GAACAGTTACGCTCTGGGGTTATTGTTATTTTAGGCATCACGCTGAATAGTTACCATTTTAGAACATCTCTATGCGCCGCAGATGACGGCCACCGGCAAACTCAGTCTCCACCCAGGCCTTGACAATCTCCATTACCACTCCGCCGCCCAGAACCCGGGCCCCGAGGCATAATACATTGGCATTATTGTGTTCCCGGCTCTTGCGGGCCGTGAAGGTCTCATGGCAGAGTGCGGCCCTGATTCCCTGATGGCGGTTCGCCGCCATGGACATACCAATACCGGTGCCGCAGATAAGAATGCCGGCCTCGGTTTTATCGGTTAATACCGCCTCACAAACGGCCTCGGCAAAACGTGGATAATCTACCGCCTCGTGGGAATTACAGCCCAGATCAAGAACCTCATGCCCGGCCTGACGCAGAAAATCTGCTACCTCTTCCTTTAAATCAAATCCACCGTGATCACAGCCAATTGCCAGTTTCACCCCTCGGCCTCATATCTTTTCATAATTAGAACCGCGTTAGTGCCGCCAAAACCAAAGGAGTTTGACATGGCAGCCCGTATCTTCATCGAGCGGGCCTCACCGGGAATATAATCAAGATCACATTGCGGATCGGGATTTTCCAGATTAATGGTGGGCGGCGCGATTTGATAATGGAGAGCCAGGGCGGTAAATACCGCCTCAATGCCGCCGGCCCCGCCCAGCAGATGGCCGGTCATGGATTTAGTGGAGCTCACCGCAATATCTGCCGCCCGCCGGCCAAATACCGTTTTAATTGCCTTGGTCTCCCCCATATCATTGAGCTGGGTTGAAGTACCATGGGCATTGACATAATCAATATCAGCCGGAGTAAAGCCGGAGTTCTTGAGAGCCATACGCATACAGCGTACCGCACCCTCACCGTCCTCTGGCGGTGCCGCCATATGATAACCATCACCACTCATCCCGCAGCCCATGACCTCGGCATATATCTTTGCCCCTCTGGCTCTGGCATGCTCCAAAGACTCAAGGAGCAGAATACCTGCCCCCTCGCCAATGACAAAACCGTCCCGCTCCCGGTCAAAGGGACGGGAGGCCCTCTCGGGCTCATCATTACGCCTTGACAGAGCCTTCATGGAGTTAAAACCACCCACCGCCATGGGGCAGATAACCGATTCGCTGCCCCCGGTAACGGCCGCGTCACAATCGCCCCTCTGGATGGCATAATAGGCCTCGCCAACTGCATGGGTACCGGCGGCACAGGCCGTACTCAACGACAGGTTCGGCCCCTTCAGCTTAAAGATAACTGAGATCTGCCCCGCCCCCATATTGGGAATAACCATGGGAATAAAGAAGGGCGTAATCCGCTTGGCACCACGTTCCAGATATACCTGATGATATTTCTCAATGGTGGGCAGACCGCCCATACCGCAGCCGGTAATGGAGCCAATTCGAGTGGCATTATCGGCAGTAACCACTAATTGAGCATCATCTAAGGCCATCCGGGCTCCAGCCACGGCATATTGCACAAAAAGCTCAAGATGGCGGGCCGTTTTTTTATCCATAAAGTCTTCCGGATGAAATTCCTTGACCTCAGCGGCAATTCTAACCTCCATTTGTGAGGCATCAAAACGGCTGATGGGGCCAATACCACTGACCCCGGCACAAAGATTTTTCCAAGTCTTATCCACCCCGATCCCCAGGGGTGTAACCAGACCCAGACCGGTTATCACAACTCTATTTTTCACGCGGCGTTCTCCAGATTAAAGGGCTGTTTTAACCCTGTACCTTTTGAATATGATCAATAGCATCCTGAACCGTGAGAATTTTCTCGGCAATCTCATCAGAGATCTCGGTATCAAAGGCCTCTTCCATTGCCATAATCAGCTCCACCAGATCCAGGGAATCGGCCCCGAGATCATCAACAAAAGAGGCGGCAGGAACAACCTTAGCCTTATCGACACTCAACTGCTCAGTAATGATATCTATGAGTTGATCTTCTACAGACATATCTTTCTCCTTTTTTTATACTTTATTTTTATAGTGTCAGTCCGGGTATACAGCCTGTAATTTCAACAACCCTATATACCTAATTCTAAATGATGCGTAAAACGCAGACCAAATTTTTAAATTGTCCAGCGGTACAACAAAGATCGTATGCGAAAGTGGTGGTAAATCAGAACTAAGGGGACTGATTTTAT